>NZ_DAIPZB010000015.1:0-92101 GCF_036782435.1 Pinisolibacter sp.
CACATTCGGACGCCGACGGGAATCGCCGGGCGCGAATTTCAAAACGGCCTCTAAGAAGGCTGCGAAGCGGCTTGCTTCAGGCCTTGGCGTCGCGTTGCACTCTGGTCAACGCGCTGTAGCTCGGGCTTGTGGTTTTCGAGACTGGCACGACCTCGAGCAACGGTTCGCTTCCGGGCAAGCGTTCACACTCGATCAAGCGCTCGGCTCGAACGAGTTCGTCGAACGCCAGACTGCTGTTGTCCTATCCATCGCGAGCGATCTGAGTATTGCGGATGGAGATGTCCAATTTGCGCTCGCTTCTGCGGGCTTCACTGGCGATCGATCCCCGCAGCTCAAAGAACAAATAGCGATACGACTTGAGTGTTACCGTGCAACTTCGTTGCATCTCTCCGACGTTCGCCAACCAGGAGCGATTGGTCGCCTCAGAACAGCCGGGCGGAACGGAGAGGTGGTGATTCTACGAAATTTCGGCCGCCCAACCGAAGTCCTTTCGCATAGGGCGGTTTCGACTGTCGCAGACTTTGAATATGTCTCGCCACGCAAGAAATTAGGCCTGTTCATACCTGACAGACTCCACCTCCCATATGGTTATTTGATGGAGGCAAATGGATCACGGGTGTTGTTTTCACGTGACTACAAGCCGATGTGGCGCCTACGAGTAAATGGAGAGATCGAGCGACCGGAACCGTGGCCGGGGATACATCCCACTGGTGCGACCTACCTATGGTCGGACAGCGAGATCCCTTGGAATTCACCCACGCTTAAAAGCCGCATGCTAGAATTTCTAACCGAAAACAGAATATTCTGGCTACCTATACTTGCCGACGCACTTCCACTTCTGATTAACGCCCCTTCGAGTGAACGATTGTCGTATTCGGACGGCGCGTCTCTGCTTCAAGTCAACAGGACAGGAATGCAGCCGTAGGATTTGAATTTGCGAAGGACGTGAGCGCCAATTCACCGGGGTTTCCCCCGCCCTGCGCTCGCGCTCCGGGCGTTCGTCGCTCGTGAAGCTCCACCGGAGCTTCGCGTTTCGGGTCGTCTCACGACGACCCGAAGCCGCTCCCCACCCTCACTCCCACTCGATCGTGCCCGGCGGCTTGCTCGTCACGTCGTAGACCACCCGGTTCACCCCCCGCACCTCGTTGATGATCCGGGTCGCGGTGCGGCCGAGGAAGGGCATGTCGTAGGGGTAGAAATCCGCGGTCATGCCGTCGACCGAGGTCACGGCGCGCAGGGCCAGGACGTAGTCGTAGGTGCGATAGTCGCCCATCACGCCGACGGTCTGGACCGGCAAGAGAACCGCGAAGGCCTGCCAGATGACGTCGTAGAGGCCGGCTTTGCGGATCTCGTCGAGATAGATCGCGTCGGCCTTGCGCAGGATGTCGAGCTTGTCGCGGGTGATGCCGCCCGGGCAGCGGATGGCGAGGCCGGGGCCGGGGAACGGGTGGCGGCCGATGAAGGCCTCGGGGAGGCCCAGTTCGCGGCCGAGCGCCCGCACCTCGTCCTTGAAGAGCTCGCGCAGCGGCTCCACCAGCTTCATGTGCATGCGCTCGGGCAGGCCGCCGACGTTGTGGTGGCTCTTGATCGTCACCGACGGGCCGCCGGAGAAGGAGACGCTCTCGATCACGTCCGGATAGAGCGTTCCTTGCGCCAGGAAGGTCGGGGCGCCCTTGCCGTCGGCGGCGAGTTTCCTCGCCTCCGCCTCGAAGGTCTCGATGAACAGGCGGCCGATGATCTTGCGCTTGGTCTCGGGGTCGGAGACGCCTTCGAGTTCGGAGAGGAACACTTCCGAGGCGTCCACGTGGACGAGCGGGATGTGGTAGTGGTCGCGGAACATGCCGACCACCTGCTCGCTCTCACCCTGCCGCATCAGGCCGTGGTCGACGTAGATGCAGGTGAGCTGATCGCCGATCGCCTCGTGGATGAGGACGGCCGCGACCGACGAATCGACGCCGCCGGAAAGGCCGCAGATCACCCGCTCGGAGCCGACCTGCGCCTTGATCTTGGCGATCATCTCGGCGCGGTAGGCCGACATGGTCCAGTCGGACTTGAGGCCGCAGACACCGTGGACGAAGTTGGCGAGGAGCTTGCCGCCGTCCGGCGTGTGGACCACCTCGGGGTGGAACATCGTGGTGTAGTAGCGGCGCTTCTCGTCGACGGCGATGGCGAAGGGGGCGTTCTCGGAGGTGCCGACCACCTCGAAGCCCTCGGGGAGCACCGTGACGCGATCGCCGTGGCTCATCCACACCGGATAGCGCTTCCCCACCTCCCACAGCCCATCGAACAGGGGCGAAGCCTTCAGGATCTCGACGTCGGCGCGGCCGAATTCGGCGGCGTGGCCGCCCTCGACCCGCCCACCGAGCTGAGTCGCCAGCGTCTGCTGGCCGTAGCAGATGGCGAGGATCGGCACGCCGGCGTCGAACACCGCCTGCGGGGCACGCGGGCTGCCCTCGCGGGTCACCGAATCCGGACCGCCGGAGAAGATCACGCCCTTGGGCTTCAGCTTCGAGAAGGCGACATCGGCCGACTGATAGGGGTGGATCTCGCAGTAGATGCCGGTCTCGCGGACGCGGCGGGCGATCAGCTGGGTGACCTGGGAGCCGAAGTCGATGATGAGAATGGCGTCGTGCAGCATGGCGGGCTCCGAGGTCGGGCGGACGGCGAGCGAGGTTCGTCGCCCGGGTTCTAGATCAGCCGGCCGGCCGCGCCAAGCGCGACGGCCGCCGTAAAGGGCGAGATCGCGAAGCCATCCGATAGCTCGGATGGATCGAGACATCGCCGCGACGTCCCCCTTCTCCCCTTGCGGGAGAAGGTGCCCGAAGGGCGGATGAGGGGTCGGGCCTCGCCGCGCGCTCCGGCGTATTCCATTTCGCCCCGATTGCCGCTTCGCGGCGCCCCCTCATCCGACCGCTTCGCGGCCACCTTCTCCCGCGAGGGGAGAAGCGAGAGGGAGGCCGGGACTCGGCTTCCATCGATCACGCACGCCGCGCCGAGCGGGCCGTCCGTCGATCGGATCAATCCACCCGCTCGAGCACGGCGACGAAGAAGCCGTCGGTGCCGGCGGTGGCGGGGGTGAGGCGGAGCGCCGGGGTGCCTTCCGGCCCACGGCGGACGAAGGGGGCGAGCTTCGCGGCCATCCCCGGCGCGAGGCGGGCCGTCGGATCGCCGAGGCGCCAGCCGGGGTGACGGGCGAGGAAGGCGGCGACGCGGTCCTCGTCCTCCTCGGGCAGAATCGAACAGGTGATGTAGACGATGCGGCCGGTCGGGCTCGCGAAGCGGGCTGCCTCGTCGAGGACGTGGTCCTGGTCCTTCATCCGCGCCGCCAGTGCGTTGGGACGCAGCCGCCACTTGGCGTCGGGGCGGCGGCGCCAGGTGCCGGTGCCGGTGCAGGGGGCGTCGACCAGGACGAGGTCGATGGTGCCCTCGAGATCGGCCAGCGCATCGCCACCGTGAACGGGCGGGCGCAGCTCGATCGAGGTCGCGCCGGCGCGCGCCGCCCTGTCGCGGAAGTCGCCGAAGCGGCGCTTGTCGGTGTCGTAGGCGTAGATGCGGCCGGAATTGCCCTGCGCGGCCGCCAGAACCAACGACTTGCCGCCACCGCCGGCACAGAGATCGAGGATGCGGATGCCGGGCTCCGGCGCGGCGAGGAGCGCGGCGAGCTGCGAGCCCTCGTCCTGGATCTCGACGAGCCCCTCCTGATAGGCGGCCTCGGAGGGGACGTGCGGCGGCTTGGCCGTCGGCCCACCCTCGGGCAGGCGCAGGCCGAAGGGCGAGAGGTCGGTCGCGACGGGGCCCATGGCGGCGAGCGCCGCGAGCGCGGCATCACGGTCGCCCTTCAGGGCATTCACCCGCAGATCGACCGGCGCGCGCTCGGCGAGTGCCGCCATCTCCGCCTCCAGGCGTTCGCCGAACAGGGCGGCGAAGGAGGGCGCGAGCCATTCGGGGAAATCGCCGCGGACGTGGGCGGGAGCGTCGGCAAGAAGCGTCACGGGATCGGCTTCGAGCCGTTCGCGTTCACTCTTCGTCAGTTTCGCCGGGGCATGGGGGTGGGACAGCGCCTCGTCGAGAGCGGGAAGCCCCCTCCCCCAGGTCTGCGCGTAGGTGACGAGTACCGCGGCGCGCGACGTCGCCTCGCCCATGATCCAGGCGGCCGAGGCCTTCTTGCGCAGGGCGTCGAAGACGAGACTGCCGATGGCGGTGCGGTCGCCGGATCCGGCGAAGCGGTGAGAGAGGCCCCAGTCCTTCAGCGCATCGGCGACCGGGCGCTTGCGCTTGTCGATGTCGTCGAGCACCTCGATCGCGGCCTGCAGCCGTCCGCCGTCCTTCATCGCGCTGCTCCGGTGAAGCGTCGGGCGAGTGCCACGACGGCGCCTGCGGCGGCGATCGTCACGCCTTCGAGCGCCGTCAGCCATTTGGTGGTCGAACAGGCCGAGGCCCAGGAGACGAGGTCCGGCGTCAGCGCGTCGGGTCCGAGGCGGAGCATCTCGCGGATCGCGGCGTTCTCGGCGAAATCGAGCAGCGTCGGCACCGCCACCACGATGCAGGCGACGACGACCCGCCCGATACCGGCGAAGCCGGCCCAGCCGAAGATCGACGCGAGGAGCCACGAGAGCGAGACGAAATAGAGGAGCGGGAAGGCCGTATCGAGCCGGAGCTGGACGTTCGCGTAGAAGCTCGCACCCTGCGGTCCCAGGGCCTTCAGGAAGGCGATCGCCTCGGCGTGGTCGTAGCCGAAGAAGCGGAGGTCGAAAGGCTGACCGCCGCCGATGGCGACGAGCCGGGGGACGGACCAACCGAGCATGGTCGCGGAGACGGCGACCATGGCGACGGCGCAGGCGACGAGGATGGTGCGCAGGGTCATCGATACCTCCTCACGGCCGGGGCCGGATGCTCGCACGGAAGCGCCACACGCTCCCCCTTCTCCCCTCGCGGGAGAAGGTGCCCGAAGGGCGGATGAGGGGGCGCGTACGCGAGTACGCATCCCGGTCGCGGGACCGCCGCCGCCCAGACGGAGGTCCGCCACGGACGGTCGGACCGCCGGAGCCGCTTCGCGGCGCCCCCTCGTCCGACCACTTCGCGGCCACCTTCTCCCGCGAGGGGAGAAGGGCGCCGGGCTGCGCCCGGTGAGAGTCGGCGCCCCGACGATCGGCAGCTGCCCTCCGATCACACGTTGCTCGGATAGTTCGGGCTCTCGCGGGTGATCTGGACGTCGTGGACGTGGCTCTCGCGCAGGCTGGCGCCGGAGATGCGGACGAACCGCGCCTTTTCGGTGAAGTCCGGCAGCGACCGGGCGCCGACGTAGCCCATGGCGGCGCGCAGGCCCCCGGCGAGTTGGTGCAGCACCGCGCCGAGCGGACCCTTGTAGGGCACCTGACCCTCGATGCCCTCGGGCACCAGCTTCAGCGTGTCGCGCACTTCCGCCTGGAAGTAACGATCGGCCGAGCCGCGCGCCATGGCGCCGACCGAGCCCATGCCGCGATAGGCTTTGTAGGAGCGGCCCTGGTGGAGGTAGACCTCGCCCGGGCTCTCGTCGGTGCCGGCGAGCAGCGAGCCGATCATGGCGACCGAGGCGCCGGCGGCGAGCGCCTTGGCGAGATCGCCGGAGAACTTGATGCCGCCGTCGGCGACGACCGGCACGCCGGCGTCGCGGGCGACCGAGACGGCGTCCATGATGGCGGTGAGCTGCGGCACGCCGACACCGGCGACGATGCGGGTGGTGCAGATCGAGCCGGGGCCGATGCCGACCTTGATGGCGTCGGCGCCGGCATCGATCAACGCCTTGGCGGCGTCGGAGGTGGCGATGTTGCCGGCCAGCACCTGGGTGGCGTTGGAGAGGCGCTTGACCCGCTCGACCATGGCGAGAACGTGCTGGGAATGGCCGTGGGCGGTGTCGACGACGATCAGGTCGCAGCCGGCGTCGATCAGCCGCTCGGCGCGCTCGAAGCCCTTGTCGCCGGTCGTGGTGGCGGCGGCGACGCGCAGCCGACCCTGGGCGTCCTTCGACGCGTGCGGGTGATGCTGGGCCTTCTCGATGTCCTTGACGGTGACGAGGCCGGTGCAGCGATAGTGCTCGTCGACCACCACCAGCTTCTCGATGCGGTGCTTGTGGAGGAGGCGCTTGGCTTCCTCCTGGCCGACGCCCTCCTTGACCGTCACGAGATTCTCGCGGGTCATCAACTCGTAGACGCGCTGCTCGGGGTTGGAGGCGAAGCGGACGTCGCGGTTGGTGAGGATGCCGACGAGGCGGCCGAGATGGGAGCCGCCGACGCCGCCGTTCTCCACCACCGGAATGCCGGAGATGTGGTAGCGGGCCATCAGGCCGAGGGCGTCGGCGAGGGTGGCATCTGGCCCGATGACGATCGGGTTGACCACCATGCCGGACTCGAACTTCTTCACCTGACGGACCTGCTCGGCCTGCTCGTCGGGCTCCATGTTGCGATGGACGACGCCGATGCCGCCGGCCTGGGCCATGGCGATGGCGAGGCGGGCCTCGGTGACGGTGTCCATGGCCGAGGAGAGGATCGGCAGGTTGAGCTCGATCTCCTTGGTGACGCGCGACCGGATGTCGACCTCACCCGGCATGACCTCGGAATGGCCGGGGAGCAACAGGACGTCGTCGAAGGTGAGAGCTTCGCGGGAATTGCCGGGTTCGTAGAAGGTCGCCATGGGCCAACGTCCTCTCGGGAGAATGCGGGACGACCGGCCGGCGGGCCTTCGGGCACCCGCGACCGGTGGGAAAGATCGTCCATCGGAGTTGGCGGCGGTCGATAACACGGAAATGACGGCAGGGGAAGAGATGCTCGACATGTCGCGGGCGCGGAGCCGCCGTGCACGAAATGTTGGGCCGCGGCGAGCGCGCGCCCGGCTCTCGCCCCGCCGATCTCAGCCGTCGACGACGGCGGGATCGGGGCTCGGGCGTGCGAGCTTCACCACCCGCGCCACCTCGCTGTCGAACATCAGGACGTGGCGGCGGAACCAGTCGGGGACCATCTCGGCGACATAGGCCCGCGCCATCACGGTGCGGCCGGCGCGCGCCTGGTCGAGGAAGCGGTGCGCCTCGCCGAGCGTGCGGGCGTGTTCGGCGACGTGATGGGCGATCTCCTTGTAGGCGACGGCACGCATCAACGCCTCCTCGCGGGCGAAGTGCTCGCCGAGATGCTCGACGAAGGCGGCGAGGCGCTCGACGAACTCGGCCGGCCCTGCCGCCGCGGCGGCGCGCCAGAGCTCGACCGAGGCGGCGTGGTCCTCGTCGATCTCGGGAAGCGACAGGGTGAGCGCAGAAAGATCGATGTCGGCCATGTCGGAAACCTCACGTCGGAAGACCACCGAGGAGGAGCGCAGCAAGGCGCGTGCCGCTCGTCGAACGCGGCGCGGCGAAACGATCGATCGAATTCGAACGATCCCGCTCACTCTCCGCTCACCGCCTTCGCGAAGAAAGGCCGCCCCTCCCCCTGCGTCTCACCCGAAGGAAACCTTCCGCGTGTCAGGGTCCTCGCACGATTTCGACGTGAGAACGGGGGCAGGAGAGATGTTGGACAAGACGATCGTGTCGATCGGCCTCGCCGCGGCGCTGGCCGCCACCGCCATGAGCCTGCCGGCCAAGGCCGAACCGGTCACCGGCATCTTCGCCGCCGGCTTCGTCGGCGCGGTCTTCGGCGCCGGGCTCGCCTCGACGAACCATCGCCGCGACATCCGCTACTACGACGGATATGCCGCGTGGGATTACGGCGTCCCCGGCTATCAGCGCCCGCGTCCGGCCGTGGCGCCGATCTCGGCGTCGGGCTACGCGCTGGTCGAGGCCCCCGGCCCCGGCCGCCATCGCGTCTGCGCCCGGCAGGACCGTTTCGACCGCCGCGAACACTACATCGGCTCGCGCCGCATCTGCTGGATCGAGGCGCGCTGAGACGCCCTTCCCCTCACGCGTCCTTGAGCGGCGGCATCCAGGCGTGGGTGTCGCGCGGATCGCCGTCGTCGGTGGGGTCGCTCGGCGCCTCGGAGGGACCGCGATAGCCCTTGGCGATGACGTAGAGCTCGGCCGAATCGGCGCGGCTCGCCGGCGGCTTGATGTGCATCACCTGGGCGAAGTCGCGCTTGAGGTTGGCGAGCAACTCGTTCTCGGTGCCGCCGCGCAGCACCTTGGCGAGGAAGTGGCCGCCGGGCTTCAATACCGTGCGGGCGAAATCGATCGCCACCTCGGCGAGATGCATGATCTTCAGGTGGTCGGTCTTCTTGTGGCCGGTGGCCGGCGCCGCCATGTCGGAGAGCACCACGTCGGCCTTCTCGCCGCCGAGAGCTTCGACCAGAACGGCGGGCGCATCGTCGTCGAGGAAGTTCTTCTGCAAGAAGACGACGCCCGGCAGGGTCGCCATCTCGAGATAGTCGATGCCGACGACGCGCGGGCTCTGATCGGTCGACTTCACGCGGCTCGCCGCCACCTGACACCAGCCGCCGGGCGCACAACCGAGATCGACGACCCGCATGCCCGGCTTCAGCAGGCCGTATTTGTCGTCGATCTCGATCAGCTTGTAGGCGGCGCGCGAGCGCCAGCCCTCCTTCTTGGAGAGGACGACATAGGGGTCGTTGAGCTGGCGCGCCAGCCAGCGGTTGGACGAGGCGGTGCGGCGCTTGGCCGTCTTCACCTTGACGTGGAGCGCCCGCGGCGCGCCGCCGCCCTTGCCTCCGCCCTTGCCGGTGCCGCTCATCGTTCGCGTCCCTCGTCGTTCGGCCGGCGCGGCCAACGGTTCGGCCGGCGCCAGACGCCGTCACCGATCATCAGTTCGGTCAGCATACCCTCGCGCAACCCGCGATCGGCGACCCGCAGGCGGCCACAGCGCCAGCGGCGGCGGATCGCCTCCAGGATGGCGCAGCCGGCGAGCACCAGATCGGCACGATCACCGCCGATGCAGGGGTTGGCGACGCGGTCCTCGAACTCCATGGCGAGCAGGCGATCGATCATGGCGCCGACCTCGTCGTCGGAGAGCCAGGTGCCGTCGACCCGGCGGCGATCGTAGCGCTTCAGCCCGAGATGGACACCGGCGAGGGTCGTCACCGTGCCCGAGGTGCCGAGCATGTGGTAGCGGCCGGTGACGAGGCGTTCGGCGAGAGGCGCCCAATCGGGCAGGACGGAGAGTAGCGCGTCGACGTCGGCGACCATGTCCTCGAACACCGCCGGGCCGACGGCGACGCCGCCGTGGCGCTCCGACAGGGTGACGACGCCGACGGGAAGCGAGGTCCAGGCGCGGATGTGGCGGGTGGGGTCGCCGCCGGCGCGACGGCCGTCGCCGAACTCCATCCACACCAGTTCCGACGACCCGCCGCCGATGTCGAAGAGCAGCACGCCGTCGGCCGTCCAGTCGACGAGATTGGCGCAGCCGGTGACGGCGAGGCGGGCTTCCGTCTCGCGGGTGAGGATCTCCAGTGTCAGCCCGGCTTCGCGGCGGACGCGCTCCAGGAACTCGACACCGTTCTCGGCGGCGCGACAGGCCTCCGTCGCCACCAGACGGGCGCGGACGATGCCGCGGGCGTCGAGCTTGGAGCGGCAGACGCGGAGCGCGTCGATGGCGCGGCTCTGCGCGGCGTCCGACAGTCGGCCGGAGCGCGACAGCCCTTCACCGAGACGGACGATGCGGGAGAAGGCGTCGACGACGCGGAAGCCCTGGCGCCACGGTTCGGCGACGAGCAGGCGGCAGTTGTTGGTGCCGAGATCGAGCGCCGCATAGAGCGGCCCGGAGGTGCGCGGCCGGCCGGGCTCGACATGGGGCACATGGTGGCCGGGTTCGCGATGGCGTTCGACCGGGTGATGGCGCGGACGCAACGACGGTTCGTCGGCGCGGCGCGGATGTTGCCGATCGCCGTGGCGATCGGATTGACGACCGCCCTCGCCCGCCGGTGGTTCGGAGCCGTCGCACTCCTCGCGACGCTCCGGCCGGTCGCGATCACGGCCGTCGCCGGGGGACGCGCCGGGTGAAGCCGGTGCCGAGGTCGCGGGACCGGCGCGATCGGCGACGCACGGCGCGGCGGGCGCGTTCGCACCAGACGCGGCGTTCGGTGCGAGCCCGACGTTCCGCGCCGAGGCGGCGTTCGGCGTGGATGCGGCGCTCGTCGCCGACGCGACATTCTGAGCGGGGGCGACGCGTTGCGCGGCGACGGACCCGGACTGCGCGGCTCCCTGTGGAACCGGCACGCCATCGCTCCCGGCTCCGTTGGAGACGGGCTTGGCCACGGAGGCCCAACGGGTTCTCTTGCCCCGACGCTTCCGGCGCCGGCGTTTGGCCGGCGGCGCGGAGCGGTCGGCGGGGGTTGGACGATCCGCCTCCGGCGGCTCGTCACCTCGCCTCCCCAATTTTCCATCCTCGCACCGGCAGGCGGGACACGAGTCCCGCGCGGCGCCTCAGAGTTTCGCGTTGTGGGACAGTCTACCAGCGCTTCGACGGCTGACAAGCACCGGCGTCACTCGACGGAAGTGGTGCACGGACGGTTCGAGGGATTGCGACGGGAGGCTTGAAACCCGTCCGACGATCGGTTAGACGGGTGCCCATCGGCGACGGGCGGTCCACCGCCCGGCCCGCTGGGGGATAGTTTAACGGTAGAACAGCGGACTCTGACTCCGTTAGTCTTGGTTCGAATCCAGGTCCCCCAGCCAACTCCTTCTTCCTATTTCACCGCTGCAGCACCCGCCGACGCCGAAAAGCCGGCGACGGGAGAGGCGTCATCTGCGGCCGTAGGCGGCGAGGAAGACGTGGACGGCGGACGCGACGACCGCGTCGGTTTCGAACCTCGGATTCCCGTCGTCGACGCAGAACATCAGACGACGGACGAAGTCCGACTGGCAGAGATTGAGGAACTGCACCGCCGCCATATGGGTGTCGGCGATGTCGAGCTCGCCGGCGGCGACGAGTCGATCGAGCAGGCCGGCCAATCGTGCGGCGCCGTATTGCGGCCCGGCTTCGTAGAAGGCCCGACCGACGCTCGGGAATTTCGGCGCTACGGCCATGACGGTGCGGACCAGCGCGACGTGTTCGGGGCGGGCGAACATGGCGATCAGGGTGCGGCCGATTCGTCCGAGCGTCTCGGCAGCGGTCTCGCCGGGGCGTTCACCCCACATGCAGGTGCGCTCCGCCTGCTGGCGCTTGTCGTGGCGGATGAAGGCGACGAACAGTTCCTCCTTGGAGGGCCAGTAGGCGTAGAGGGTGCCCTTGGAGACGCCGGCGGCGCGCGCCACGTCGGCCACCGAGGCGCCGTCGAAGCCGTCGCGCAGGAACACCGTGCGGGCGCCGTCGAGGATCTGGCGCGCCTTCTCGTCGGAGTGACCGACACCGAAGACACCCGCCTCCTCGCCGACCGTTTCGGTCTCGCGCGGATCCACGTTCCGGCTCTGGAGCCTCGTCGACATTCGTTCCTCTCTTCGATCGGCCGTCATGCGACTCGACTTCGGCGATCGTAGGTCACGGCGACATCGAGAGCGATCCCATCCGGCCTCGCCACCGTCGGACGCCCGTCCACCGCCTCCGCCACGATCGACCACAGCCGAAGTGCCGGCTCACCCCGGAGCACCGAAGATGCCGGCGGCCGACCGAAGGCCGGAGGCTCCGACCCGCCCGGCCGTCGACGACGCGCGGATTTCTCCGTCGCCTCGGCGGCACGAGAACTTCGCGCCAGGTATGCCGTCGGTCGCTTTCGATGGCCGATCGTATCCCCGGAAGCACCGGGCCACCGGCTGCCACCGACCACCGACCTCGCCCGGACATCGGTGCCGAGCGGGCGCGGTCGATATCCGCATCACCGTCCACGCGCCGTCGCCGCGACGACCGTCACGGAAAAGTGACCGAACCGTTCGGTTCGATCTTGTCTAGAGCGGGCGGCTGCGCTAAGTCAAGTTTCATGACCGAACCGTTCGGTTCGATCGTACCGTTTCCTCGGGTGGCCCGGACGGGCGGCCGGTGGAAGGGTCGAAGCATGTTCTGCTTCGGATCTCCGAAGTGTCCACCGCTCCGGTCGGTCGCAGCGCCGCGTGCGTCGGCTGTCCGAGGACTCCTCGATATCGGATACACGGGGCGCCCCCTGCCTCGGACGTCCGAAGCGGCTCCGGTCCGGAGATCCATTCGACCGCCGGGCGGCCCGCGTCGGGTGTCCTCGGCGCCCACGCCCCGCATGGGCGAGGCCCCCTCCCCGGTCGGTCGCGGGTCGCTCGTTTCGGTTCGACCGGAACGTCGCGGCGGATGCGGACCGGGCGACCGGCGAGCGTCACCGGCGACGGGCTCGGGCGCGGTCTCGACGGGACGTCCCGGCTCGGGCACCGTGAGCACGATCTCCCGTCGGTTCACCGTTTCGGCGCGTCGCCCGGCGTCGCCGCTCATGTTCAACGCTCGCCGACGGCGCCTCCGTGGAGGGACGGGCGAGCGACAGATCCCGCCGATCGCCGGCGATGACGGGGCACGAAAGGTACGAAGGTCATGGCCAAGGGCGAACTCTCCCTCGAGACCGGCGGCACCGCCGCTTCGACGCCGGCGATGCGGGGCGAGACGGTCACCCGGCTCGATCGCGGGCAACCCACCGCCGACGCCCGTCCGGCCGCAAGCGAAACGGCTGCCGTCCCGCCCGCCGCGGCGACGCCGCCGAAGGGCGGACGCAAGCGGCGGGTGTTCCTGGTGATCGGCCTCCTCGCCCTCGGTGCGGTGGGATGGAAGGGCTGGGACTGGTGGACCCACGGCCGCTTCGTCGTTTCCACCGACGATGCCTATGTGAAGGCCGAGACGGCGGTCGTGGCGGCGCGGACCGCCGGCACCATCGTCGCCACCCCGTTCGCCGACGGGGCGCGGGTGAAGGCCGGCGACGTGCTGGTCGAGATCGACCCGGTCGACACCCGCCTCGCTGTCGCCTCCGCCGAGGCGAAGATCGCCACACAGACCGCGACGATCGCCCGGATCTCCGCGCAGATCGAAGCCGCGAAGGCTCAGGTCGCCCAGGCCGAGGCCCAGGTCGTGGCGGCGCGGGCGGCGGCGGACAACGCCGAAGTCGAATTCGATCGAGCCTCGAAGCTCCTGGAAGCGGCGGCCGGCACTCGTCAGCGGGTCGACGCGACGCGCAGCGCCCGTGATCAGACGAAGGCGGCGGTCGCGGCGGCCGAGGCCGGCGTGGCGGCGGCGCGCGGGGCCGAGGCCGTCTACGAGGCGCAGAAGACCGAAGCCGAACGTCAAGCCGGCGAGCTCGCCGTGGCGCTCGACAAGGCGCAGCGCGAAGCGAGTTTCACCCGCGTGATCGCGCCGTTCGACGGCGTCGTCGGCAATCGTGCGGCGCAGGTCGGCGCGCTGGTGCAGCCGGGCACCCGCCTCATGGCGCTGGTGCCGCTCGACCGGGTCCACATCGAAGCGAACTTCAAGGAGACCCAGCTCGCCCGCATCCGTCCCGGCCAGCCCGCGACGATCGAGGTCGACGCGCTCGGCGGGGCGACGGTCGAGGGCCGGGTGATCGGCGTGTCGCCGGCGACGGGGGCGCAGTTCTCGCTGCTGCCGCCGGAGAACGCCACCGGCAACTTCACCAAGATCGTTCAGCGCGTGCCGGTGCGCATCGAGGTTTCGGGCGAGGCGGTGACCAGAGGACTGCTCAGGGCCGGCCTGTCGGTCGTCGCCGAGGTCGACGTGCGCGAGGCGACGAAGGACGCGGCGCCATGAGCGACACCGCCACACCGGCGGCCCCGCGGCGCGTCGTCGAGCCGAATTTCGAGCCGCGGCGCGTCTTCGCCTTCATGAGCATGGTCTTCGGCATGTTCATGGCGATCCTCGACATCCAGATCGTCTCGGCCTCGCTGTCCGAGATCCAGGCGGGTCTGTCGGCCTCGGCCGACGAAGTGGCCTGGGTGCAGACCAGCTATCTCGTCGCCGAAGTGGTGATGATCCCGCTCTCCGGCTTCCTGTCGCGGGTGCTGTCGACGCGGATCCTGTTCGCGATCTCCTGCGCCGGTTTCACGGTGATGTCCTTCGCCTGCGCCATGTCGTCGACGATCGAGGAGATGATCGTCTGGCGGGCGCTGCAGGGCTTCATCGGCGGCGGCATGATCCCGACCGTCTTCGCCTCGGCCTACACCATCTTCCCGCGCAGCAAGATGCCGCTGGTGACCCCGATCATCGGTCTCGTCGCGACGCTCGCCCCGACCATCGGACCGACGCTCGGCGGCTATCTCACCGACCTCTTCTCCTGGCACTGGCTGTTCCTGATCAACATCGTACCGGGTGTCCTGGTCACCGCGGCGGTGTGGATGCTGGTCGATTTCGACGATCCCGATCTGTCGCTGCTCGACGCCTTCGACTACGCCGGGTTGGTCGGCATGGCGCTCTTTCTCGGGGCGCTCGAGTATCTGCTCGAAGAGGGGCCGGCCAAGGGCTGGTTCGATGCCGAGGAGATCGTCCTGGCGACTGTCGTCTCGGCGACCGGCGCGGTGTTGTTCTTCTGGCGCGCCTTCACGGCGCGACAACCGATCGTCGATCTCGGCGCGTTCCGCGACCGCAATTTCTGGACCGGATCGCTGTTCAGCTTCATCATGGGCATCGGCCTCTACGGCCTGACCTACCTCTATCCGGTCTATCTCGCCCGGGTGCGCGGCTATTCGGCGCTGATGATCGGCGAGACCATGGCGGTCACCGGCGTGTGCATGTTCGTCGCGGCGCCGATCGTCGGGCGGCTCCTCACCAAGGTCGACCCGCGCTACATGATCGCCGTCGGCTTCGCCGGCTTCGCGCTCGGCACATGGCAGGTGCATTTCGTCACCAAGGACTGGGACTTCTGGGAACTGCTGGTGCCGCAGATGCTGCGCGGCTTCTCGCTGATGACCTGCATGGTGCCGATCAACAATCTGGCGCTCGGCACCCTGCCGCCGACACGGATCAAGAACGCCTCCGGCCTCTTCAACCTCACCCGCAACCTCGGCGGCGCGGTCGGGCTGGCGCTGATCAACACCTTGATGAACCAACGCATGGACCTGCATCTGGCGCGGTTGCGCGAGAACGTCGCCTGGGGCCACGCCAAGGCCGAGGAGATGCTCGTCTCGCTCACCGCGGCGATGGCGCCACGCGGCTCGGACGCCGATCTGGCGGCGCTGTCGAAGCTCGCCGGCATCGTCCGGCGCGAGGCGCAGGTTTGGGCGATCGGCGACGTCTTCCTGGCGCTCACCGTGCTCTTCGTCGGACTGGTCGTCCTGGTGCCGCTGATGCGCCGGCCGTATCCGATGGGCGCAGCCGGCGGCGGCGGTCACTGACCGGCGAGACCGGTGCCGCCGGCGGTCCTCGTCAGACGAACATGTCGGTCGCGGTCTTCTGCATGTCGTCGGCGACCTTCATCACCTTGGCGGCGGCGGCATAGCCGATGCGGGCCATCAGGAGATCGGAGGTCTCGGTGACGATGTCGACGTTCGGCGCGGCGACGAGACCACGCTCGTCGGCATTCGGATCGCCGGGTCCGGGTTCGACGGTCCAGCCGGGGCTGCGCGGGACGATCTCGGTCCGTACGCCACCGCCGGGTAGATCGGTCTCACGAACGGCCAGCGCGCGATAGGCGGTCGTCGCTCCGTCGGCGCCGGGCACTGGGCCGGTCGTCCGCTGGTTGGCGATGTTCGAGGCCGCGGCCTCGAGCCGGCGCGTCGAGGCGTCGAGACCGGAGCGGGCGATCGACATCGCCGAGAAGAGAGACATGGTCGACCTCCGAGGAGCGCACCGGCGGTTTCGCCCGGAAGATCGATGATCCGGTCGAGCGGTTGCGGAAGGCTCTCGGAATTCGTCGGCATCGTAATCATCGGGTGGAATTCCGGTCACATCTCCGGCGGAAGGCCCGACGGAGTGCTCTCGTGCCGCAGGTGGCTTCGGGAGGGTTGAACACCGGACGTTCCCGGCCTAGAGCTTCCGCCTCTCTTCCATCGGGACCTCACCATGACCGTTCGTCTCTCGCTGCCGCGCGACCGCATCTCCGTCCTTCTTCTCGAAGGCATCAGTCAGACCGCGGTCGGTCTGATGAAGGCGGCCGGTTACACCAACCTCGTCCACCTGCCCAAGGCGCTCGAGGGCGACGCGCTCAAGGAGGCGGTCGCCGGCGTCCACATGATCGGCATCCGCTCGCGCACCCAACTCACCGAAGAGGTGTTCGCAGCGGCGGACAAGCTGATGGCGGTCGGCTGCTTCTCGGTCGGCACCAATCAGGTCGACCTCGGCGCGGCGCGCAAGCGCGGTGTTCCGGTGTTCAACGCGCCCTTCTCCAACACCCGCTCGGTCGCCGAACTGGTGATCGGCGAGATCGTCATGCTGATGCGGCGCATCTTCGATCGCTCGGTGTCGGCGCATCAGGGCGGTTGGGACAAGTCGGCCGACCGCTCCTTCGAGGTGCGCGGCAAGACGCTCGGCATCGTCGGCTACGGCAACATCGGCTCGCAGCTCTCCAACCTCGCCGAGAGCATGGGCATGCGGGTCATCTTCTTCGACCTGACCGACAAGCTGCGCCACGGCAACACCGAGCCGACCGAGCGGCTCGACGAGCTCCTCGCCGTCTCCGACGTCGTCTCGTTGCACGTGCCGCAGACCGACCAGACCCGGAACATGATGGGCGCGGCCGAGTTCGCGAAGATGAAGAAGGGGTCCTACTTCATCAACAACGCCCGCGGCACGGTGGTCGATCTCGACGCGCTCGCCGCGGCGATGAAGAGCGGCCACATCGCCGGCGCCGCCGTCGACGTCTTCCCCAAGGAGCCGAAGTCGAACGCCGAGAAGTTCGTCTCGCCGCTGCAGGGCCTGCCGAACGTCATCCTCACTCCGCACATCGGCGGCTCGACCGAGGAGGCGCAGGAGCGCATCGGCGCGGAGGTGGCGCGCAAGCTCGTCGACTATTCCGACATCGGTTCGACGATCGGTGCGGTCAACTTCCCGCAGGTGCAGCTGCCGCCGCGCCCGAACGGCACGCGCTTCATCCACGTGCACGAGAACCGGCCGGGCATGCTCAACAAGCTCAACAACCTGATCTCGGACCGCGGCCTCAACATCGGTTCGGAGTTCCTCCAGACCGAGGGCGAGGTCGGCTACGTGGTGATCGAGGCGGACGGCGCCGGCGACCATGCCGACGACATCCTCACCGCCATGCGGGCGATCCCGGGAACGATCCGGGCGCGGCTGCTCTACTGAGAGCGGCGTGGGATCATAGGGTGCAAAGAGCCGAAGGCGAATTGCACCCGACCATCAGAGGTCATTCACCAACGATAGGTCGCCCGTTCGCGGGCGTCCAATGCGCGGACGTGGCCGTCCGGTACCGCGTCGGCCGGCGCTTCCGGCCGCCGCGTCAGGCGCAGGCGCTTTTCGCCGGGGGCCATGTGGAAGCCGTCGGCGCACGTGAAGTTCTCGTCAGAGACGACGACCGAGGTCACGGCCTCGTCGCAGGCGACCACCAGATCCCAATCGTCACCACTGCGCTCGACCCGCGCCGCGAGGCCGGTGCGCTTCTTCGCGATCGGTCGGCCGGGCGGCCGGTGGAAGGCTTCCGCCAGGATCTCGCCGTCGGAACCGACCAGTTTCGCATGGGTGAGGTCGTGCGCCGCCGGGCCGAAGCGGTAGGCGCGTGTCGTGTCGAAGAAGGCGCCGAAGAGATCGGTCGCGGCGAACGACAGTGAACCGCGCGGCGGGATCTCGACGTCACGGGTGCCCGAGACCACCGGGCGGTGGCCGTCGGCCAGCGCCACGAGTTCGAGCCGGCCACGAACCGCGACAGCGGTGTCGTTGACGAGGTGGACGTCGAGGCCGTTCACCCCCTCGTCCGACAGGATCACGGCGATCGGGGCCGAGGCGCGCGCCAACGCGTGGAACGCCGACTTCGGCCGGCCGAGGGCATCGACGAGGCCCCAGCCGGCGCCGTTCTTCGGATCGCGATGGGTGAAGACGAGCGCGCCGCGGCAGGTGGACCCGGGGCGGCGCCATTCGCGCAGCGTCTCCTCGATCACATGGGCGACGGTGGCGCGGGCGACATCGAGATGACGCTCCGGATCGTCGTAGCGCAGCGCCGCCGGATCGACGCCGAAGACCATGCGCTCGTAGATCTCGCGCACGTCCTCGAAGTCCCAGCCGGCCCCCATGTCGCGCGGCACGCCGGCCTTCCAGGCGGGCGAATGAACCGGCGGCACTGCGAGGCGCTCGGCGACCGTCTTCTCCTCCGGCACACAGGCGAAGGCGAGGCATTCGGCGGCGAAGCGGACGTTCGCCCGCCGCGCGTCGTCGAGCGGGCGGCCATAGGCGCCGACGCCGTAATAGTGGGTGACGCCGGTGTCGGCGACGAAGGGCATGGACCCGCCGTCGGGAGTCGAGCGGACCCAGGGAAGGCCGGGCGCCTGCGCCGCGACCACCGCAGGCAGGATGTCGTCGAAGAGGGCGTTGCCCCAGGACGCCGGCGGCAGGCCCATCATCGCCGCCTGCTGAGTGATCTCGGAGCCGCCGCAGACCACGGCACTCGACGGATGACCGGCGAGGCGGCGGGCCACCTGCGCCCCCTCGGTGCGGGCGAGGGCGACGAAGTCGGGATCGGCGGCGGGATAGTCGAAATTGGCGAACATCAGGTCCTGCCAGACGAGCAGGCCGAGTTCGTCGCAGAGGTCGTGGAAGGCGTCGCTCTCGTAGGTGCCGATGCCGGGGACGCGGACCATGTTGAGCCCGGCGTCGCGGACGCGGGTGAGTTCGTCCTCGTAGATGGCGCGGTCGCCGGCGAGGCCGACCATGTCGGTCGGCACCCACACCGAACCGCGGACGAAGACCGGCACGTCGTTGACGACCAGACCGAAGCCCTTGCCGTCGGGGCCACGATCGACGGTGATGGAGCGGAAGCCGACGCGGCCGAGCGCGAAGCGGACGCCGTCGATCTCGGCCTCGACCTCGTGCAGGGTCGGCGAGCCGTGGGTCGCCGGCCACCACGGCTCGATGCCGGCGAGCGCCACCTCGCCGACGAGGGCGCCGTCGGCGTCGAGGGTCAGGCGGGTCTCGCAGCCGGCGCAGAGGAGGCGCGCGGTGGCGGGCGCGGTCGGTTCCTCGAAGACGAGGCGGGCCTTCAGGTAACCGTCGAGACCGTCCCAGGTGGCGTCGAGGCGGACGTCGCGGATCGGGTCGGTCGACGGGTCGGAGATCGTGATCGGGCGGAACGGCCCGACCATGTCGATCGGCGGGCACCAGCCGGGCATGTGGCCGAGGAGCGTGGTGCGGACGGCGCGCAGCCGCTGTTCGGGGATCAGGCGCGGACGCCAGCGGGCGCGCTTCGGCTTCAGGCGATCGAGGGCCCGGGTCAGCGAACGGAAGACGATCGCCAGTTCCATGCCGGGTGCGAGATCGACATCGACCTCGTGGGCGAGGAACATCGAAGATACGCGCAGGATCTCGACGCCGTCGAGGTAGACCTCGGCGAAGGTGGCGAGCCCGTCGAAGCGCAGGCGGCGGCGGCCAGCGATGTCCAGCGCCAAGCGATACCAATGGTCCCGATCATGGAGCGGCGTCGGCTCGTCCTCCGACCACAGCCCATGAGCGCGGAGCGTCGCGGCGACGGTGCCGGGGACGATCGCCTCACACCACTCGCCGGCGGGGTCGATATCGGTGGGAGTGGCCCAAGCGCCCGGCACGGTCGAGGCCATGCGCCATCCGGCATCGAGAGCGCGGCGGGAGGCGTCGATCGGCAGCGGCTGTGTCACGAGGGGGCTCCGGGGAATCGCAGGCGAGAGATCATCGCATGGAACGCGGAAGAGACGGGTGGCGCGGGATCGACGAACGAGGCAGGAGATATGGGACGGGCGCGGCGGCGCCCTCCCCCTTCTCCCCTTGCGGGAGAAGGTGCCCCGCAGGGGCGGATGAGGGGGCGCGCGCGTGAGCGCGCGACCGGACGCAGGCTGCGGGCACGGAGCGAGACGAGAGGCCCAGACCCCTCATCCGGCCTTCGGCCACCTTCTCCCGCAAGGGGAGAAGGAAGAGGCGCCTTCGGCGCGGAGCGGCAGCCGCTCGCCCCTGCGATCATGGGATCGCCACTCACGCCGCGCGGCGGGCCGCCTCGCCGAGGTACTTCGCCGCGAGCGTGCCCATGCAGCGCTCCCAGGCGACGGCACAGGCGTCGATCATCTCGGCGAGACCGTCGAAGCGCTTCTTCGCCATGGCGCGGGCGAGCTTGAACTGCATCACCTTCATGGTCTCGGCGATCTCCTCCGCCGCGAGGCGAGCGGGCTCGAGGCCGGTCTCGCCCTGCGCTTCGAGCCAGGCGAGATGGCTCGCCAGCAGTTCGAAGTCGGCGCCGTACTGGCGCATCAGGTTGAAGGCGTAGATGTGGAACCACTCCGGCGGCCGGGTCGCCAGATCCGCCGCGTGGCGCGGGAAATCGGCACTCCAGGCGGCGAAGGGGTTCGACGCCGGTCGGCGGGAGAGATGGCGCTTCAGAAGATCCACCGCCTCGCGGCGCAGGTCGACGACCGGTGCCCGCTCGGGGATCTTCAGGAACTCGACATAGGGGAAGAGCACCGCCGGATCGCGCGCCTCGCCGGGCGCGCCGAAGATGCCGTCGTAGTCCTCGCCCTCCAGCCGGAAGTAGCCGGCGTTGTGGAAGTAGTCGAGGCGGCGGGCGGTGGGGTCGATGGCGGTGATGCCGATCGTCGTCTTGGAATGGCCGGTGCGATAGGTCACGCCGAGCGTGTCGGGCAGGAAGTGGGCGTCGGCCTCGACCAGGACGATGCGATCACGGGCGACCTGCTCGACGACATGGGCCTCGAGCCGGTCGAAGATCGACAGCTCCAGAAGCTCCAGCCCGTAGAGGCGTTCGAGATCGGCGGGCGGCACCTTGAAGAAAGTCGCCTGATCGCCCTCGTAGCTCTGCGTCACGGTGAAGCCGAGCATGGCGGCGGGCTCCTGGCCGAGCGCCGCGACGATCTCGATCCACAGATCGGTCCAGCAATTGGTCTCCGGCCACCGCCGATCGGCCGCGTGCAGCGCATGGGGGCGATGGGAGGAGGGGTCGGGGAAACGCATGCGGGGGTCTCCGGAAGCTCTTTCACCGAGATGCCGAGGTCGGCGGCATCGCAGTTTCTTCGGACGTCATCCCCGGCCGGAGCGGGCTCGCCCACGGAGGGGAAGGGGAACCATCGGCCCGGCCGCGATCCGATCGGGCGAGGAGACACGAGGACCCGTCCATGGGTCCTCTTCCCTCGCCTTCGGCGCGCCGGGGACGACGGGCCATGGATATGGCGGCGTCGTTCCGGAGGAGTGGCCGAGCCCCCTCATCCGGCCTTCGGCCACCTTCTCCCGCGAGGGGAGAAGGGGTTCCGCGCCCGAGGGCGCGGCCCGAGACCTCACCCGAACAACACTTCGCGCACGCTCTCCGGCCACTTCGTCACGTCGTTGCCGTGGTGGCGGAAGAGGGCCAGCGCGATGCGCTCGAGGCCGAAGCCGACGCAGGCCGAGTGGGCCTCCTCGCCGTCCGCACGCTTCATTCCCCACAGCGAACCGAAGTGGTTCTGATGGTAGTTGAAGGACAGACAAGCGGTCGGATCGGCGCCGTCGTTGACCGGGATCAGCAGCTCGAACTTGAGCTGCTGGTCACGCTGGTTGCGCGCCATCAGCTTGCCGCCGCGGCCGAAGAACGGATCGTTGGCGACATCGAGCTCGCAGGGCAGGCCGAGCGAGGCGATCATCTTCGGACCGCGCTCGAGCCAACGCTCGCGGAACTCCCTCACCTGTTCGGGCGTGCCGATGCAGACGTTCTCCCGCATCCGGAAGAGCTGCATGCGGGTCGGCTCCTTCGACGGCTCGTGACGGAAGCAGTAGCTCTTCAGGTCGAAGAGGAGCCCCGCGTCCGGCACCGCGCCTCGTGCCGCGACCGTCGGATAGAGCGGATAGCAGGCGGCGGGCGTCAGAACCACATCGGTCGGCGACTGGTATTCGCTCCAGTCACGGCCCTCGGTGATCGCCGCGATCAGCTGACAGTGATCGGCATCCGACCCCATGAAGGAGTGGATCGATCCGGCGAGCTGCGGGAAGCTCTTGAGGTAGCCCGACTTCTCCATGTTCACCCGCGGCATCGCCGGGGGAAAATGGATCTTCATCGCGCCGTCTTCGCGGCTGAAGCGCTCGACGAGACGCTCGAAGCCGTCGATCACCTCCTCGAAGGCGCCGGAGCGACCGTAGAGGCCGTCGACACCGGTCGGCATCAGCACGCCGTCCTCGAACAGGCGATCGAGGAAGGTGGCGGCCGGCGCATCGGCGGCCGGAGCCGCTTTGATCTCGGGGGGAATGGCGTTCATTCTCACCTCACGCGACGGAGACGTCGATCTTGCTCATCAGGAGCAGATTCGACGTGTTGCCGAGGATGCGATCGTTGTTGATCATGATCGCGGCGGAGAGCAGATCGCGGTAGTTGCGGGCGATGGTCCACGGGCCGGCGTTGCGATAGCCGGCGAGGCCGAGGATCATCAGCGACTGCTGGGCGATGGCGATGCCGAGCTCAGACGCCGACACCTTGATGGTGTTGAGTTCGGCGATGAACGACAGGGTGTTCATCAGCGCCTCGTCGGCGAGCGCCTCCTCGTAGCGGCCGATGCCGGCGACGAGCAGCGACTTCATCTGCTGGAGCGAAGCCGACACCTCGGCGAGACGCAGCGCGCCCGGCGGCACGGTGCCCGGCCGCTTCTTGGCCTCGGCCTTCACGAAGGCCTGGGCCTTGACCACGGTGTCGGCGGCGATGCCGTACCAGGTGGCGGTCCAGATGATGTGCGCCATGGCGAGCATCGACTGGGCGGCGATCTCGGAGAAGGGCTGGACGAAGACCTGACGGGCGTCGCCCGACGAGACCAGCTCGAAGCCTTCCGAGCGGGTGCCGCGCATGCCCATCGTGTCCCAGTCGACGGTCTCGCGCAGGGTGTAGTCACCCTTCTTGCAGACGACCATGACCTGATCGGACGAGGCGGCCTCCGGGTTGCGGCGGCAGGTGGCGAGGATGGCGTCGGCGGCGCGGCCGTAGGAGATGCAGGTCGCCTGCTTGGTGAGGCGATAGCGATCGCCCTCGACTTCGACGGCGCAGATCGAGTTGCGCAGGTCGCCGCCGATGCCGCCTTCGGTCGTCGCCGAGCCGAGGAGGAGCTGATCGCGGGCGCACTCACGCATGTAGTCGATGTGCCAGTCGGAGCCGACCGAATGCTGGATCAGGCTCGACATCTTGATCTGATGCATGCCGTAGATCATCGCCGAGGAGCCGCAAGCCTGTCCGAGACGGGCGACCAGGGCGCAGATGTCGGTGAGGGTCAGGCCCTCGCCGCCGTACTCCTTCGGGATCCAGCAGCCGAGCAGACGTTCACGCTTCAAGGCGTCGAAGGTCTCGGCGGGAAAGCGGCCGGTCGCATCGACGTCGGCGGCGAATTTGGCGGCCACTTCGTCGGCGACGCGGGCCATGCGCTCGAGCGCGGAGGTGGTGAGCGAGGCGTGTTTCACAGCGACGTTCATCGGTTCAGGCCCTTCCCGAGACGAGTTCGGTGACGGAACGGTCGATCGCGGAGATCGAGGCGAAGGTCTTGCGGTTGAGCATGCGCTCGGGGAATTCGATGTCGAACGCCTCCTCCAGCGCCAGCATCAGCTGCACCGAGGCGAAGGACGTCATTCCCAGTTCGTAGAGATCGTCCTCGTCGCGAACCCGCTCCAACGGAACCGGCAAGATCTTGTGGTTACCAATGAGTTCACGGATCTGCGTAGCCATGACGCTCCCCTTCGTCTGCAATTCGGTGAGTGGAATATTGCAGACAAGTCGAAACATCGAGTGAAGGGACGCGGTTTATCGAATATTACTCGGAACCTTCAATTTCTACGGATGTGGGGCCGAGGAACGACGAAGGGCGGGGACCTTCCGGTCGCCCGCCCTCACGTTCATCGATCCCGACTGCCCGAGATTCCCGCTCGGCGATCGATCGCCGGTGTCCCGTCGTCTCGGTCCGGCATTCAGCCGAGTTCCTGGGCCAATCCGATGAGAATTCCTTCGGGCCCGCGGACATAGCAGAGCCGATAGGCGTCTCGATATCGCACCACGTCGCCCACCAGCCGGGCCCCGCGAGCGCGGAGCCTGTCGAGCGTTTCGTCGATGTCGTCGACGGTGAACATGACGCGCAGGTAGCCGAGCGCATTGACCGGGGCGTCGCGATGATCGGCGACGACCGCCGGCGTCACGAAGCGCGAGAGTTCGAGCCGACCGTGGCCGTCCGGGGTGCGCATCATGGCGATCTCGACGTGCTGATCGCCCAATCCGGTCACCCGACCGGCCCATTCGCCTTCGATCGAGGCCCGCCCTTCGAGGTCCAGGCCGAGGTCTCGGAAGAAGGCGATCGCCGCGTCGAGGTCCTCGACGACGATGCCGATATTGTCCATCCGCACGAGCGCCATGGGTCACGATCTCCGGGATCGCCGGGCAAGACCGGGCAGATGCCGCCCGGTCCCTGGTCTTCCGGCTGCCTCTCAGCGCTCGATCTGGCTGACGTCGCGCACCGCGCCCTTGGCGGCGGAGGTGGCCATGGCGGCGTAGGCGCGCAACGCGGCGGAGACCTTGCGGGCGCGCGGTGCCGTCGGCTTCCAGGCGTCCTTGCCCTTGGCCTCCATCTTCGCCCGGCGCGCGTCCATCTCCGCGTCGGAGATCAAGAGTTCGATCGTCCGATCGGGGATGTCGATGCGGATGCGGTCGCCGGCCTCGACGAGGCCGATGTTGCCGCCCTCCGCCGCTTCCGGCGAGGCGTGGCCGATGGAGAGACCCGAGGTGCCGCCGGAGAAGCGGCCGTCGGTGAGCAGGGCGCAGGCCTTGCCCAGCCCCTTCGACTTCAGATAGCTCGTCGGATAGAGCATCTCCTGCATGCCGGGGCCGCCCTTGGGGCCTTCGTAGGTGATGACGACGACGTCGCCGGCGACGACCCCGCCGCCGAGGATGCCGGAGACCGCGGCGTCCTGGCTCTCGAACAGCTTCACCGGACCTTCGAACTTCAGGATCGACTCGTCGACGCCGGCGGTCTTCACGATGCAGCCGTCGAGCGCGATGTTGCCGTAGAGGACCGCGAGGCCGCCGTCCTTGGAATAGGCGTTGTCGAGCGAGCGGATGACGCCCTTCTTGCGATCGACGTCGAGTTCGTCCCAGCGACGATCCTGGCTGAAGGCCTCGATCGAGGGGACGCCACCCGGCGCGGCGGCATAGAAGGTGCGCACCGCGATCGAGTTGGTCTGCATGACGTCCCACTGGGCGAGCGCCTGCTTCAGCGTCGCGGTGTGGACGGTCGGCAGATCGGTCGTCAGCAGGCCGGCGCGGTCGAGTTCGCCGAGAATGGCGAAGATGCCGCCGGCGCGGTGGACGTCTTCCATGTGGATGTTCGCCACCGCCGGCGCGACCTTGCAGAGACAGGGGACGCGGCGCGACAGCCGGTCGATGTCAGCCATCTGGAAGTCGACGCCGGCTTCTCGAGCCGCGGCGAGGAGATGCAGCACGGTGTTGGTCGAGCCGCCCATGGCGATGTCGAGGGTCATGGCGTTCTCGAACGCCGCCTTGCCGGCGATGGCGCGCGGCAGCACGCTCTCGTCGTTACCCTCGTAATACCGCTTGCAGAGATCGACGATCAGCCGGCCGGCCTCGAGGAACAGCGCCTTGCGGTCGGCATGGGTGGCGAGCATCGAGCCGTTGCCGGGCAGCGACAGGCCGAGCGCCTCGGTCAGGCAGTTCATCGAATTGGCGGTGAACATGCCGGAGCAGGAGCCGCAGGTCGGGCAGGCGTTGCGCTCGTAGGACTTCACGTCCTCGTCGGAGACGTTCTCATCCGCCGCGGCGATCATCGCGTCGATGAGGTCGACGGCCTTGGTGGTGCCGGTCGACAGAATGACCTTGCCGGCCTCCATCGGTCCGCCGGAGACGAAGACAGTCGGGATGTCGAGGCGCAGCGACGCCATCAGCATGCCGGGGGTGATCTTGTCGCAATTGGAGATGCAGACCATGGCGTCGGCACAGTGGCCGTTGACCATGTATTCGACGCTGTCGGCGATGAGATCGCGGCTGGGGAGCGAATAGAGCATGCCGTCGTGACCCATGGCGATGCCGTCGTCGATGGCGATGGTGTTCATCTCCTTGGCGACGCCGCCGGCCTTCTCGATCTCGCGCGCCACCAACTGGCCGAGGTCCTTCAGATGGACGTGGCCGGGGACGAACTGGGTGAAGGAGTTCACCACCGCGATGATCGGTTTGCCGAAGTCGCTCTCCTTCATGCCGGTGGCGCGCCAGAGGCCACGAGCGCCGGCCATGTTGCGGCCGTGGGTGGAGGTGCGGGAGCGATAGGCGGGCATGGGGAGCGTCCCTCTCATCCGGCGGCGAAAGCGGCCGTCTTGGCGGTCTTCGATCAGGGCAACCGACATAGCGGTTTCGGGCGCGCGAAACCAGAGGTCTGGGGTCGCATTGGGCATGCGGATGCGGCGGGCACGCCATGTGGTGCCCCCCCTGTCGCGCGGCGCGCTGCTCTGCTAGGCGAGGAGAGTGACCTTCCTCCCGCCGCGGACGCCGTGCCGCCGGCCGACCGCGCGGGCGACATGACCGAAGCCTTCGACATCGTCCTGCCGATCTTCGCCTTCGTGGCGCTCGGTTGGGCGTTGGCCGTCACCGGCATTCTGCAGCCGAGTGTCGGCGAAGGCTTGGCGACGTTCGCCGCTACCGTCGGTATTCCGCTGATGCTGTTCGAGACGCTGGTCAAGGCGGATCTCGGCGCGGCGTCGCCGTGGCAGGTGTGGGGCTGCTACTATCCGGCGGCGGCGGCTTCGTGGGTCCTCGGGCAGACGATCGCCGGGCGCGTCTTCCGGCTGCCGGCGAAGACGGCGGTCATCGCCGGGATGGGCGCGACCTTCGCCAACATCGGCTTCGTCGGCCTGCCGCTCTCCCAGCGCACTTTCGGCGATCACGGCGTCCTGATCGCCACCATGGTCATCTCGGTCCATCTGCCGCTGTGGATGACCACGGCGACCGTGCTGCTGCTGCGCGCCGAGGCGAGAGACGGCCAACCGGTGTCACCGCTCGCCGCGGTCGGCCGCATCGCGCTGGCGGTGCTGCGCAATCCGATCATCCTCGGGCTTCTGGCCGGCGTCGTCGCCCATTTCGTCGGGTTCCGCCCGAGCGGCATCCTGGAGCGGACGATCCATACACTCGGCGGCGTGGCGAGCCCGATCGCGCTCGTCTCGCTCGGCATGTCGATGCACGGGCAGAGCCTCGCCGGCGAGGTCGCCCCGGCGCTCTCCATCTCGGCGCTGAAGCTCCTGGCGTTGCCCGCCTTCGTGCTGGCGATCGGGCGGCTCGCCGGCGTCGACGACGACATCGTCGGGCCACTGGTGATGATCGGCAGCGTGCCGACCGGTATCAACGTCTATCTCGTCGCCACCCAGTTCGGGGTCGGCCGCACCATCGCCTCCAACGTGATCGCGGTGACCACGGTGACCGCGGCGGTGACGGCGAGCGCATGGCTCATGTGGATCGGCCATCCCTGAGACGGCGCCATTCGACGGATCGATGCTTGTTTTCTTTTTGTTCTCGTTGCAGTAGAAACGCACGACGACGCGATGGGTGAGTCACGGATCTCGGCATGGATTGGTCGAGCGAGCAGGATACGGCTCTGAAGGAGATCGCCCGTTGGCTGAAGACGGGCTCCCCGCAGGTGTTCCGCCTGTTCGGCTTCGCCGGGACGGGAAAGACGACGCTCGCCCGCCATCTCGCCGAGGGGATCGACGGCGACGTGCTGTTCGGCGCCTTCACCGGCAAGGCCGCCTCGGTGATGCGCGCGAAAGGCTGCGTCGACGCCTCGACCATCCATTCGATGATCTACCGGCCGAAACGGCCGCCGGAAGACGACGAGGAGGAGGAGACCTTCTCCTTCGCCCTCAACCGCCAGTCGGACGCGGCCAAGGCGTCGCTGATCGTCATCGACGAGTGCTCGATGGTCGACGAGGAGCTGGGCAAGGACCTCCTGTCCTTCGGCAAGCCGACGCTGGTGCTCGGCGACCCGGCACAGCTCCCCCCGGTCAAGGGCGGCGGCTTCTTCACCGAGGTCGAGCCCGACATCATGCTGACCCAGGTCCACCGGCAGGCGGCCGACAACCCGATCATCCGCCTGTCGATGGACATCCGCGAGGGACGGGATCTCTCGGTCGGCGACTACGGCGAGACGCGGGTGATCCGTCGGCGCGACATCACCGCCGACCGCATCCTCTCCGCCGATCAGGTGCTGGTCGGACGCAACAAGACGCGCCAGCTCTACAACGCCCGCATCCGCGAACTGCGCGGCTACACCTCCCCCACCCCGGAGGTCGGCGAGAAGCTGGTGTGCCTGAGGAACGACAAGACCAAGGGCCTGCAGAACGGCGGCATCTTCCGCGTCACCCGGGTCAAGGATCCGAAGAGCGGTTTCCTCAAGTTCGACCTGGCACCGGAGGACACGTTCGAACGGCGACGTATAGCCGCATCCGTCTGGCCGGCGTTCTTCGAGAGCGGCGCCGAGGCCCTGCCCTGGGCGGTCCGGCGCAAGTCGGACGAGTTCGATTACGGCTACGCCCTCACCGTGCACAAGGCGCAAGGGTCGCAGTGGGACGATCTGGTGTTGTTCGACGAGAGCTTCGCCTTCCGCGAACACCGCGCCCGCTGGCTCTATACCGGGGTGACGCGCGCCGCGGAACGGCTCACCGTCGTCTTGTGACGTCTCTGTGACGCCTCCCCGACCGTTTCTCCGGCACCGAATACATGCGTCGGTCGACACGATGACCGGCCACGTCAGCGGAACTCCACTCTCATTACGTTGCGTCACTTTTCTCTCTGGGTATTTCAGACGGAATTCGTACTTTTCGCGAGCTCGAAAACTCGAAACTTCGGGACGCCGCTTCGACTTTGTTAACCCAACGGTGCCTAGCTTCTTCGTGACAAAATGTCCCTCAGCGACGAGCCCGACACTGCGATGGCCAGCCCGAAATCCGGCTTCAACATGACGATCGGTCTGAGATTCCTCACGATCATCGCAATCGCCGTCACCATCATGAGTGCCGGCACGGTCTATGCGATCTGGCAGTTCCGACAATCGATGATCGAATTGCGCCAGGGCCAGGCGCGCAGCGTCGTCGAAGCGACGTCCTCCTACATCCAGGTCCTGCAGGCGCGGGTGAAGGCGGGCGAGATCGGCGACGCGGAGGCCGAGAAGCAGGCGCTCGCCACCATCGACTCGATCCGGTTCGAGGGCGACAACTACCTCTTCGCCTTCGATGCGCGCGGCAAGCTGCTCGCCTCCGGCGACACCGCCTCGAAGGTCGGCGACGACCTCGCTCGCTTCACCGTCGACGACGGCCGCACCTTCGCCGAGGCTCTCGTCTCGGCCGCGGAGAAAGGCGGCTACGTCTCCTACCACTGGACGAAGGCCGGGGAGAGTTCGCCATCGCGCAAGATCTCCTTCGCCTCGAAAGTCCCGGGCTGGAACTGGATGATCGGATCGGGTTCGTTCGTCTGGGACGTCGATCGCGGCATTCTGCAGACCGTCGCCTGGATCGCCGCCGGATGCACACCGGCGATGATCGCCTTCGTCCTCTATGCGCTGTGGCTCGGCCGCGGTGTCACCCGACCGGTCGATCGGCTCAATGCGGTGATGGGCGCGATGGCGTCGGGAACGACGGACGCGCACGTCCCCTATACCCGCCGCGGCGACGAGGTCGGGCAGATCGCCCGCGCCGTCGAGGTGTTCCGCCAGTCGATGATCGAACGCGACGCCCTCAAGGCCGAGGAGAGCCGCATCGCCGAGGACCGGCTGGCGCGATCGGCGCGGGTCGAGAAGGTGATCGCCGACTTTCGCGCCGAGGCTGCACAGATCGTCGGCTTCGTCCGCACCACCGCCGACGACATGAACAGTTCGGCCGAGACCCTCACCCGCATGGCCGAAGCCACGGGACGGTCGATGCGCGACGCGGAGAAACTCGCCTACGACGACGCCGAACACGTCGGTGCCGTCGCCCGGGCGACGCACGACCTGTCCGAGACCGTCAACGGCGTCGGCCGACAGATCACCGAGGCCGAACGGGTCACCGCGGCAGGGGCGGATCTCGGACGCGAGGCACGCCGCTCGGTGGCGACGCTGGCGGAGACCGCCGAGAAGATCGGCGCGGTCGTCGACCTGATCCGCGCCATCGCCGACCAGACCAACCTCCTCGCCCTCAACGCCACCATCGAGGCGGCGCGCGCCGGGGAAGCCGGGCGCGGCTTCGCCGTGGTGGCGAGCGAGGTCAAGCAACTCGCCACCCAGACCACCAAGGCGACCGAGGAGATCGCCGGCAACGTCGGCGCCATCCAGTCGGCGACGCGCGAGGCGGTGCACCAGATCGGATCGGTCACCGAGACGCTGGAGACGATCGAGAAGTCGAGCGCCACCATCGCCCATGCCGTCGAGGAACAGACGGTGATGACCTCGGAAATCTCGGCGCGCGGAACCCAGGTTGCGCACGACACCGAGAGCCTGACGAAGTCGATCTCGACCGTGGCCGGCGCGCTCGGCGAGACCTCGCGGGTCGCCGACGAGGTGACGTCGGTCGCCAAAGACCTCACGGAAGCCGCGATCTCCCTCGACGAGCGTATCCGCCGCTTCCTCGCCGACGTCGCGGTGGCGTGAGGCGACACGACACCAGAGCCATCGAGACGAAGACGCCGGCGACCAGGGTCGCCGGCGTCTTCGTCGCGAGCGGTGACACGACCGAGGAGCGGCGCGGCGGCCGCTCGGCTCACTTCATGTTGCCGGCGAGGTTGTTGAAGGTGTTGTTGAGGTTGTTGCCGAGTGCGCCGGCGCCGGCGATGATGGCCACCGCCACCAGCGACGCGATGAGGCCGTACTCGATCGCCGTGGCACCATCTTCACATGCGACAAAACGTCGAACCAGATTTTTCATGACGATCTTCCATCGATGAGTTTCGAAGGGCCCACGGATCCGCGAACCTCGACACTCATCATCGCACCGACCCGTTAACATACACTCTTGGATGACCCCTGGTTTGCCGGGCAATCGAGAATGGATCGGTAACCCTGCGTTCGCCCACCCAGTCCCGGCTCACGCCGGCTGGTGATGGGCGTGCCAGTGCCAGGCGATGTCGATGCGGCGGGCGACCCAGACACGGTCGTGGGCGGCGATGTGATCGAGGAAGCGCTTCAGCCCGGCGACGCGGCCGGGGCGGCCGGCGAGGCGGCAGTGCAGGCCGATCGACATCATCTTCGGCGCGGTCTCGCCTTCGGCATAGAGGACGTCGAACGTGTCCTTCAGATAGGTGAAGAACTGCTCGCTCTCGGTGAAGCCGGGGGCGTTGGAGAAGCGCATGTCGTTGGTCTCGAGGCTGTAGGGGATGACCAGATGCGGCCCCTTCGGCCCCTTCTCCCAATAGGGCAGGTCGTCGGCGTAACTGTCGCTGTCGTAGAGGAAACCGCCCTCCTCCTTGATCAGGTCGCGGGTGGCGGCCGAGGTGCGGCCGGTGTACCAGCCGAGGGGACGGGAGCCGGTCGTCTCGGTGTGGATGCGGATCGCTTCGGCGATGTGGGCGCGCTCCTCCTCGGGCGTGAAGTCGCGGTAGTCGATCCACTTCAACCCGTGCGAGGCGATCTCCCAGCCGGCTTCGTGCATGGCGGCGACGGCGTCGGGGTTGCGGGCGAGCGCGGTGGCGACGCCGTAGACGGTCACCGGCAGTTCGCGCTCCGCGAAGAGCCGCCACAGCCGCCAGAAGCCGGCGCGCGAGCCATATTCGTACATGCTCTCGACGTTCATGTGGCGCTTGCCCGGCCAGGGCTGGGCGCCGAGCACGTCGGAGAGGAAGGCCTCGGAGGCGGCGTCGCCGTGGAGGATGCAGTTCTCGCCGCCCTCCTCGTAGTTGACGACGAACTGCACCGCGACGCGCGCCTCACCCGGCCAATGCGGATGCGGCGGGTTGCGACCGTAGCCGATCAGATCACGGGGATAGGCGGGGGTCTCGGCCATGTCGGCTCCCTCCGAAGACGCGATGTCGGCGAAGAGTGCGCCGGTCGATCGCGGAATTTCAAGTGCGCCGGCGCCTCACCCTGCCGCGTGAGGTGAAGTCGAACGGCGGCTGAAGCTCGTGTGACGCTGCGAGACGGTCAAGCTCAGAATCCGATTCGGTCGCTTCACGCATCGATTCCGGCGGGGTGGAGAATCGGAGTCGGATCAGTCGCTTGCCCGATCCTGTGAGGATCGAGAATCGATCCGGCCCGGACCCCGGAGAGGGCGCGGGCCGTGATCACGGATCGACGGGGGAACCGCGGGGTCAGCGCAGCGGACGGCCTCGCGAAGACGAAGCGCCGGCCCGGACGGGCGCCAGGGCCGGCCCGAACTGCGGCAGTTTCAGAACCTCGAGCTTCATGCCGCCCCTGGGTTCGTCGTCGTCGTCGTCCTTCGGCAGGAACATGATCGCCGCTCCCATGGCCACCGAACACATGGTGACCATGAATCCGAAGAACAGCAGCAGGATCGGGATCCACGGTTCGGAGGACGAGAACATCAGGGTGCGCAGATGCGCCGTGTCGGTGATCAGGACCACCGCGGCGAGGGCGGCGGCGACGCCGGCACCGATCAGCCAGTTGATCGCGAGCAGGCGCAGAAGCGGGTCGTCGCGCAGACGTCGCGGCCCGCCCGCGGTCGCCAGATCCGGATCGAAAAGATCGAATTCCTGCCGGTCTTCCTCACCCGTCATCGCCGGTTCTCCCGATATCGACACGATCAACATAGTCCATCACCGCGGGACGGAAAGTGCGCGGATGGCAGCAGTGGTGTTTTTCCGATGGATGCCCGTCGGCGTGCACCGCGCCATGGCACGGCGTGTGCTTCCGAGGGGGCTATCCGATCGCGAGAGGCGACACGCAGAACAACGGGAGGACGTCCGATGTCGCGACAACTTCGAGAACAACCGAACCCGCCCTCGGACCGGCCGGAATCCGCCATTTCGTCAGTGTCCGGGCGCTACGACCAGGAACTCGAAATCCGGCTCATGGCGATGCGGGCGCTACTCCAACGGGTGAGGCCGGGAAGCCACGCGGAAGCGCTGCATGCGCTGCGTGCCGCATTTCCGGGCAGCAGTCTGGCGGAGCGCGTATCGGTGCTCAGTGGAGAGGCAGAGGGCTCGGCCTGATCTCCCGCGGTGCACACGAAATCAGGGCGTCGGCGGCGCCTGCGGATCGCCGTCCCGAGCCGGTGACGCGGCGTCGGCGGCGGCGAGAGTGCGATAGCGACGCCAGCCGAAGGGAATGAGCGCGAGATAACCGATCGTCACCACCGCCAGGATCTCGAAGGGGAAGCTGATCAGCGCCGCGATGCACAGCACGAAGCCGACCGAAACCGGGATGATCTGTTCGCGGGGGATGCGCATGCCGAGCTTCTTGCCGGACCACGTCGGGATGGTCGAGACCATCATGAAGGCGACGAAGAGGATGTAGATCGCCACGAGGACGGCGACGCCGCGATCGAGGTGGAAGGCGAAGATCTGCTGGAGATAGAGCGGCAGCAGCGCCGAGAGTGCGCCGGCCGGAGCCGGCATGCCGACGAAGAAGTTCTGTTGCCACGCCGGTTTCGGCGTTTCCAGCATGACGTTGAAGCGGGCGAGCCGCAGCACCGCGGCGATGACGTAGCCGAGCACCGCCAGCCAGCCGAAGGACGGGGCGAACTTCAGCACCCAGATGTGCAGCAGGAGGCCGGGCACGACGCCGAAGTTGACGAAGTCGGCGAGGCTGTCGAGTTCGGCGCCGAAGCGCGAGGTGCCCTTGAGCCAGCGCGCCATGCGACCGTCGACGGCGTCGAGCGTGGCGGCGAGCGCCACCGCGCCGACCGCCCATTCGAAGCGCCCCTCGAGACCCATGCGGATGCCGGTGAGACCGGCGCAGAGCGCCAGCAGCGTCACCAGATTGGGCAGGACGACCCGGAACGGCACCGAGCGTAGGCGAAAGCGATGGCCGGTCTTCACCGACTGGTGTTCGACGGGCGGGAAGAGATCGTCCATCGCCGGGCCTCCTGTGGCGCCACCACTCTCACGAAGCGCGGGTCGGGCGAGCCGCGCCGCCCACCTGCGTCAGGTCGGCGAGGATGGTCTCGCCGGCGAGCGTCGTCTGGCCGAGCGCCACCTGCGGCACCGTGCCGACGGGCAGGAAGACGTCGAGGCGCGAGCCGAAGCGGATCATGCCGAAGCGGCTGCCCGCCGCCAACTCCTCGCCGCCCTTCACCCAGGAGACGATACGCCGTGCCACCAGTCCGGCGATCTGGACGCAGGCCACCGTGCCGAGCGAATGGGTGATGACGAGGCCGTTGCGCTCGTTGTCGAGCGAGGCCTTGTCGAGCTCGGCGTTGAGGAACTTGCCGGGCGTGTAGACGACCCGGTCGATCTTCCCCGAGATCGGCATGCGGTTCACGTGAACGTTGAAGACGTTCATGAAGATCGAGATGCGCAGCATCGGCTCGGCCGGCAGGCCCAGCTCCGGCGGCGGCAGGACCTCGACGAGATGCGAGATGCGGCCGTCGGCCGGCGAGACGACCAGGCCCTCGCCCTGCGGCGTGACGCGGGTCGGATCGCGGAAGAAGGCGGCGACCCAGATGGTCAGGCCGAGGAGGATCCAGAACAGCGGCTGCCAGAAGGAGCCGATCACCAGGGTCAGCACCGCGGCGATGGCGACGAAGGGCCAGCCCTCGCGATTGATCGGCGGGAAGGCCCTGGTGATGGTGGAGAGCAGGCTGTCCATGGGGGCGTCTCGTCTTCTCGCGCGCGGCTCGGATCGAACGGCGCGGGCGTGTTTCATCTCGCCGATGACCTATACGGGATCTGCGGCGTTGGGAAGGCGGTGTGCTGACTTGCCTCTCTTCTCCCCTCAGGGAAATTTCGGGCAGTTCGGCCGATCGGAGTCGGTGCGCGATCCTTCGAGACGGGCCTTCGGCCCTCCTCAGGATGAGGGGTTCGAGATTCCCATCAAAAATCGAACGCCTCATGCCGAGGAAGCGTCCGAAGGACGCCGTCTCGAAGCATCTCGCACGAAGAGGTGGCCGGATCGGTCTCGTTTCGCCGCGTCCGACTCGTGAGAGATCGGGAGCCCTCGCCCCTCCCCTCCCCTCACTCCGCGGCGGGCGCACCACGTTTGACCACGCCGAAGGGATCGTCGGCCTCGGTCTTCTCGAGTTGCTCGCGGGCCTCGTCGGCGGCGCGCTGGCGGGTCCACATCGAGGCGTAGAGGCCACCCTGCGCCAGAAGCTCCTCGTGACGGCCACGCTCGGCGACGACGCCCTGGTCGAGGACCAGGATCTCGTCGGCGTTGACCACGGTCGACAGACGATGGGCGATGACCAGGGTGGTGCGGTTCCGCGACACGCTGTCGAGCGCGCCTTGGATCTCGCGCTCGGTGTGGGTGTCGAGCGCCGAAGTCGCCTCGTCGAGCATCAGGATCGGCGGGGCTTTCAGGATGGTGCGGGCGATGGCGACGCGCTGCTTCTCGCCGCCGGAGAGCTTCAGGCCGCGTTCGCCGACCTCCGTTTCGTAGCGCTTGGGCAGACGTTCGATGAAGTCGCCGATCTGAGCGAGACGGGCGGCTTCCTCGACCTCGGCGTCGGTCGCGTCGGGGCGGCCGTAGCGGATGTTGTAGGCCACCGTGTCGTTGAACAGCACGGTGTCCTGCGGAACCATGCCGATGGCGTGGCGCAGCGACGTCTGGGTGACGTCGCGCAGGTCCTGTCCGTCGATGGTGATGCGACCGCCGGAGACGTCGTAGAAGCGGAAGAGCAGTCGCGAGATGGTCGACTTGCCCGCGCCCGACGGGCCGACGATGGCCACGGTCCTGCCGGCCGGCACCTCGAAGGAGACGCCCTTGAGGATCTGCCGATCGGGGTCGTAGGAGAAGGTGACGTTCTCGAAGCGGACGGCCGCCTCGCCGATCGCCAGCGGCTTCGCGTCGACCTTGTCGGAGACCTCGGCCGGCTGATCGAGCACGGCGAAGAGGCTCTCGATGTCGACGAGGGACTGCTTGATGTCGCGGTAGAGCGTGCCGATGAAGTTGAGCGGAACGGCGAGCTGCAGCATCAGCGCGTTGATCATGACGAAGTGACCGACGGTCTGTTCGCCCTTCATCACCGCCCAGGCCGACAGCGCCATGCACGCGGCCATGCCGACGGAGAAGATCACGCCCTGGCCGAAGTTCAGCCAGGCGAGCGAGGTGTAGGTGCGGATCGCCGCGCCCTCGTATTTCGCCATGGCGCGGTCGTAGCGCGCCGCCTCGAGCTCTTCCGCCGTGAAGTACTTCACCGTCTCGAAGTTCAGCAGGCTGTCGACCGCCTTCGACATGGAGTCGGTGTCGGCCTCGTTCATCACGCGGCGGATGCCGATGCGCCACTGCGAGGCGGCGACCGAGAACCAGACGTAGGCGACCGTCGTGACGAGGATGACGCCGACGTAGATCCAGTCGAACTCCCACAGGATCACGCCCGCCATCAGCGCGAACTCGACGATGGTCGGCACGCCGGCGAGGATCGAGATGCGGACGATGGTCTCGATGCCCTTGGCGCCGCGCTCGACGATGCGGGAGAGGCCGCCGGTGCGGCGCGTCAGGTGATAGCGCAGCGACAGCGCATGGAGATGGCGGAAGGTCTGGGTGGCGAGGCCGCGCACGGCGTGCTGACCGACGGCGGCGAAGAGGGCGTCGCGCAACTGGTTGAAGGCGACCGAAGCGACGCGCACCACACCCCAGGCGACCACCAACAGCACCGGTACGGCGAGAAGCTGCACCTTCTCCGGCTGCGGCCCGACGGCGAGCAGGTCGGTCGACCACTTGTAGACGTAGGGCAGGAAGACGGTCAGCACCTTGCCCAGGACCAGGGCGAAGAGCGCCAGCACCACCGCCCGCTTCAGCTCGGGACGATCGGCCGGCCACAGGTGCGGCCACAGGTTCTTCAGCGTTTCGAGCGTCTTTCCTTCGTCGGCCGTGACGGGGCCGACGGGGCGATGGATACGTGACATGGGAAGAACCGGATCGGAGACAAGGAAACGATGGCGCGGGCGCCGTCTTCCTCAGATAGAGGCTCTTTCGAGGATTTCAAAGGCACCCCGCGGACATGGCCGCCCTCGGCGGGACGCATGAGGCATCCGGGTCACGGCCGGCCGCGGACATCCGGGTCGCGGACGCACGGGGTTTCGGCGTCACACGGAAGCGCTAGAGTGGCAGGGAACCCGACCGCCGACTCGACCGCCCCGCGGTCGCCGTCGGCGGGCCGGTCGGCGGCGCCGGCCGGACGCCACCAGAGGACTTCTCCCCGTGTCGAAACTCTCCGCCATCTGCATCTACTGCGGCTCCGGCGCCGGCGCCGATCCGGCCTTCGAGGGCGCGGCGATCGAACTCGGGCAACTGCTGGCGCGCGAGGGCATCCGCCTCGTCTACGGCGGCGGCTCGCTCGGGCTGATGGGTGCGGCGGCGCGGGCCTGCCTCGCCGACGGCGGCAAGGTCACCGGCATCATCCCGCAGTTCCTGGTCGACAAGGAGGTGATGCTGCCCGAGGTCACCGAATTGATCGTCACCGCCGACATGCACGAGCGCAAACGGCTGATGTTCGAGCACTCCGACGCCTTCGTGGCGCTGCCCGGCGGCATCGGCACGCTGGAGGAGGTGGTCGAGCAGATGACCTGGGCGCAGCTCGGCCGCCACGCCAAGCCGATCATGCTCGCCAACATCGCCGCGTTCTGGGATCCGCTGGTGACGCTCCTGCATCACATGCAGGAGAACGCCTTCATCCGACCGGGCTTCGAGCTTTCCTACGGCGTGGCCAACTCGATCGACGACATCCTGCCGAAGATGCGCAAGCGCCTCGCCCAGCTCGCGGCGCGGGGAAGGGAAGCCGGGGCGGTGGATCTCGGCAAGATGTGAGGAGGCGACGCATGGGCCGGGCGTCCGACGCCGTCCGTTCGAGCTTCTGGCGCAGCCCGACGCACGATGCGGAGTTCCTGGCCGGGCGCTTCGGCGATTTCGTCTACGATCCGCACACTCACGATCGTGCCTGCCTCGCGCTGATCACCCGGGGCGCCATCCACATCCGGATGCGAGACACCGACTTCGTGGCACGCGCCGGCGATCTCTACGCGATCGACGCGGAGGTGGTCCATGCCGGCGAGGCGGCGGCCGCGTGTGGCTGGTCGCAACGGACGATCTATCTCGACCCGGCACGCCTCGCCGAGCAACTCGCCGAAGGTGGACGACGCCGCGGCGAGGGGCACATTCGCGGCCCGGTGATCCGCGACGCGCGGCTGCTGTCGCTGTTCCTCGCCCTCCATCGCGGGACCGAAGCGGAGGCCGACGCTCTCGGGCTCGACGAGTGCTGGCTCACGTTCGGGGAACGCCTCGTCGCCGACCACACCACCACCGAGATCGCGGTGACCGAGCCGGGTCGCGAACCGCGGGCGGTCGGCCTCGCACGTGCCTTCCTCGATGCCGACCTCGCCCGGTCGGTCCGGCTCGGCGAGATCGCGACGGCGGCGGGTCTGCCGCCGTTCCGGCTGCTGCGCGCCTTCACGCGTCACACCGGCCTGACGCCGCACGCCTACCAGCGACAGGCGCGTGTTCGGGCCGCGGTCGAGTTGCTACGGCGCGGCGAAGCGCCGGCCGAGGTCGCCGCCGCCGTCGGCTTCGCCGATCAGGCGCATCTCACGCGGTGTTTCCGCCGGCGCATGGGGATCACGCCCGGCGCCTTCCGCAGCGCCCTCCGCGCCGCGCCGGCGACGACCTGACCGGCGACCCTCACCGCAGCAGCGGCAGACGACCGACGACCTTGCCGACCTCGCGGCGCGCACCGACGAGGCCGACGGCGACGTAGCCGAGGTCTCCCGCCGGCGTGCGGGCGACGGCGTCGCCGAAGGCGGCATAGTCGGTCGTCTCCTGGCCGGCAGTGGGGAAGTCGACGACGTCGATTCCGCGCGCGAGGGCCTTGCCGCGGACCGCGACGAGGTCCGCGGCGGTGGCGGCGAGGACGGAGATGCCGATCGGGATCAGTCCCGGGTGATGCCCTCCGCCGGCGTCGACGAGATCGTCTCCGACCAACCCGGGATGGCGGCGGCCGATGGTCAGGGCGACGACGGCAGCGGCGTTGGCCGCCCGGCCGACGGGCAGTGCCTCGTCGACGACGATCACGCAACGGTCGTTCGCCCCGTCGGGTCGCACGGTTTCTTCGGTCAAGAGGCCCTCCTTCGTCGGCGCTTCGGATGAGAGCACCCTTGCGGCGAAGGAGAGTCGCGGTCTTGTACGCGGTTGCGGATCGGAGCCGGCGCTCACGCCGCCTTCGAGGCGCCGTTCCGCACCAGCCGGTAGAAGATACTGTCCATCAGCGCCTGGAACGAGGCGTCGATGATGTTCTCCGACACACCGATCGTGGTCCAGGTGTTCTTGGCGCCGTCGCGGCTCTCGATCAGGACGCGGGTGGTGGCGCCGGTGCCGCCGTTGAGGATGCGGACCTTGAAGTCGACCAGCTCGAGATCCTCGATCATCTTCTGATAGGGGCCGAGGTCCTTGCGCAGCGCCGCGTCGAGGGCGTTGACCGGGCCGTTGCCCTCGGCGACCGAGAGGAACAGCTCGTCGCCGATCTTCACCTTCACGATCGCTTCCGACTGGGTGACCGTCTCGCCGTTCGACTCGATGCGGCGGCCGACGATGACGCGGAAGCTCTGCACCTCGAAGAAGCGCGGCACGTGACCGAGCGTGCGGCGCGCCAAGAGCTCGAGCGAGGCGTCGGCGGCCTCGTAGGAGAAGCCGCGGGCCTCGCGCTCCTTGACCTCGGCGAGCAGCTTGTCGAGGCGCGGGTCGGCGCGGTCGATCTCGATGCCGAAGCGGGCGAGCTCGGCGAGCAGGTTCGACTTGCCGGCCTGATCGGAGACCAGCACCCGGCGGCGGTTGCCGACGGTCTCGGGCGTGACGTGCTCGTAGGTCTTGGGGTCCTTGACGATCGCCGAGGCGTGGATGCCGGCCTTGGTGGCGAAGGCGTTGGCGCCGACGTAGGGCGCGTGGCGGTTGGGCGAGCGGTTGAGCACGTCGTCGAAGGCGCGGGAGACGTGGGTCAGCTCCTTCAGCATCTCCGGAGCGACGCCGGTCTCGTAGTGCTCGGCGTATTCCGGCTTGAGCGCCAACGTGCCGATGATGGTGACGAGGTTGGCGTTGCCGCAGCGCTCGCCGATGCCGTTGAGCGTGCCCTGGACCTGGCGGACGCCGGCGCGCACCGCGGTCAGCGAATTGGCCACCGCCTGGCCGGTGTCGTCGTGGACGTGGATGCCGAGGTGGCTGCCGGGGACCTCGACGGTGACCCGGCGGACGATCTCGTCGACCTCGTGGGGCAGCGTGCCGCCGTTGGTGTCGCAGAGCACGATCCAGCGGGCGCCGGACGCATAAGCGGTGCGGGCGACGTCGAGGGCGTAGTCGGGGTTGGCCTTGTAACCGTCGAAGAAGTGCTCGCAGTCGATCATCGTCTCGCGGCCGGCGGCGACCGCCGCCTCGACGGTGAGCTTCACGCAGTCGAGGTTCTCGGCGAGCGTCGTGCCCAGCGCCACGTCGACGTGGTAGTCCCAGGCCTTGGCGACGAAACAGTTGGCGTCGGCGTCGGCCTGCAAGAGCGCGGCGAGGCCGGGGTCGTTCGACACCGAGACGCCGGCCCGCTTGGTCATGCCGAAGGCGGTGAACTTGGCGCGCTTCGTCCGCTTCTCCTCGAAGAAGGTGGTGTCGGTCGGATTGGCGCCGGGATAGCCGCCCTCGACGTAGTCGACGCCGAGGTCGTCGAGCAGGCGGGCGATGCGCAGCTTGTCGTCGAGGGTGAAGTCGACACCGGACGTCTGGGCGCCGTCGCGCAGAGTCGTATCAAAGAGGTAGACGCGCTCTTTCATCTTCTTCACTCACCGATTCAAGTTCCGAATCCGCTCGTTCACGGGGGGATTCGGCTTCTTCACGTTCAGATTCCGATTCCGCTTCACGGCGCCTTCGGCGGCCATTCGGCGGTGTCGTGGTCGGGGTGCTGGTAGGAGACGATCTCGGCGAAGAACGCCTCGACCTTCGCCTGCTGTTCCGGGGTGCGACCGGGCAAGGTCGCCAGACGATCGAACCAGGGCATGCGGCTCTCGACGCCGACCTGGATCGCCGGGGGGATCTCGGCGGGCGCATCGAAGGCGCCGAGCGCCACCTCGACGTGCTCGTAGCCGTCGGGCTCGTAGGTCAGCGGCGTGCCGCAGTCGGAGCAGAAGCCGCGGCGGATCTTGTTCGACGAGCGGAAGCGCTTCGGCTCGCCGCAGGTCCAGGTGAGGCCGATGGCGGTGACCAGCGGCCCGTAGTGCCCGCCGAAGGCCTTCTGGCACATGCGGCAATGACAGATCGAAGCGCGCCCCAGTTCCTCGCAGCGGAACCGCACCGCCCCGCACTGGCAGCCCCCGGTGAGCGTGGTCATGGGGTGTCCCTCCCTCGTTTCGAGTCTCGATGCGCTTCGCGCGCCCCCTCATCCGACCGCTTCGCGAAGACCTCCGGTTGCGCTGCGCGCGCCCCCTCATCCGACCGCTTCGCGAAGACCTCCGGTTGCGCTACGCGCGCCCCCTCATCCGACCGCTTCGCGAAGACCTCCGGTTGCGCTGCGCGCGCCCCCTCATCCGACCGCTTCGCGGCCACCTTCTCCCGCGAGGGGAGAAGGGAGGGAGTGCGCGGAACCCGCATCCGCTTCTCGCCGCCGGCCGTCCGGCCGGCCATGCCGCGTGGCTCGTCGCCGAGGTCGTTCGAGGCCGAAACCACGGGCTCCCCCTTCTCCCCTCGCGGGAGAAGGTGCCCCGCAGGGGCGGATGAGGGGGCGCGGCGTGGCCGCATCGTCCCGCCTTCCGCATCGACCGCCGACAGCGCCGCATAGACCGCATCGAGCGCTGCGTGCTTCGACGTCAGAACCTCATGGTTCCACAGTCGCAGCACCCGGAATCCGTTATCCGCGAACCGGCGATCCCGCTCGGCGTCGCGGATGCTCTCGGCGTGCCCGCCCCCATCGACCTCGACGATCAGCCGAGCCTCGAAACAGAGGAAGTCGGCGATGAACGGCCCGACCGGCGTCTGCCGGCGGAACTTCCAGGCGAGGAAGCGCCGGCCACGCAGCGCGAGCCAGAGGGTGCGCTCGGCCTCCGTCGGCTCTCGCCGCATCCGACGGGCGAACCCCCGCTGCCGGTCTTCGACGAGCCCCATCATCAGATCAGCCCCTTCCAGCGCAGCATGGCGACGGCGAGGGCGGTGAGGACGACGAGTTTGATCGCGATGGCGATCACCACCTTGGTGACCGGGCTCATCTTCTCGCGGGTCTCGCTCATCGGTTCCCTCCCCTCGGGCGGCGTTCGCCTCAGCGGGCGACCTCCCAGGTGGTGCGCATCTCGCCCGTTCCCGGATCCTTGGCGTCCTTGATCACCAGACCCATGGCGGTCAGCTCGTCGCGGATGCGATCCGACTCGGCCCAGTTCTTGGCGGCGCGCGCCGCGAGGCGTTCGGCGATCAGCGCCTCGACCTCGGCCACGTCGACCTCGACCGACGACTTGCGCCGCGCCGCCCACTCCGCCGGGGTCTCGGCGAGGAAGCCGAGAAAGCGCAAGCTGCCGGCGAAGGCGTCGCGCGCGCCCTCGCCGCCGGCGCGCTGGCCGGCGTTGCGCAGACCGTGCAACTCGGCGATCGCCTTGGGCGTGTTGAGGTCGTCGGAGAGCGCCTCGACGATGCTCTTCGCCGGGGTCGAACCGGCCGCCTCGCCGGCGAACCAGTACCAGTCGTCGAGGGTCTTCCAGCTCTCCTCGAGGCTCTTCACCGTCCAGTCGATCGGCTGGCGGTAGTGCGTCTTGAGCATGCTCAGGCGCAGCACCTCGCCCGGCCAATCGGCGAGCAGCTCGCGGATGGTGAAGAAGTTGCCGAGCGACTTCGACATCTTCTCGCCCTCGACCTGGAGGAAGCCGTTGTGCATCCAGATGTTGGCCATGACGTCGTGACCGAAGGCGCAACGCGACTGGGCGACCTCGTTCTCGTGGTGGGGGAAGCACAGGTCGATGCCGCCGCCGTGGATGTCGAAGACCTCGCCGAGGTGCTTCCACGACATCGCCGAGCACTCGAGGTGCCAGCCCGGGCGGCCGCGGCCCCAGGGGCTCTCCCAGCCCGGCTCGTTGTCGGCCGAGGGCTTCCACAGCACGAAGTCCATCTCGCCACGCTTGTAGGGCGCGACGTCGACGCGGGCGCCGGCGATCATGTCGTCGAGCGGGCGCTTGGAGAGCTGGCCGTAGTCGGGCATCGAAGGGACGTCGAAGAGGACGTGGCCGTCGGCGGCGTAGGCGTGACCGGAGGCGATCAGCTTCTCGACGATGGCGATCATCTCGGCGATGTGCTCCGTGGCGCGCGGCTCGACGGTGGGCGGCAGCGTCAGCAGTTCGGCGACGTCGGCGTGGAACTGGTCCGCGGTCGAGCTCGTCACCTTGCGGATCGCCTCGTTGAGCGGCAGATCGGGGAAGTCGCGAGCCGCACGCGCGTTGATCTTGTCGTCGACGTCGGTGATGTTGCGCACGTAGGTGACGCGGCTCGAGCCGTAGATGTGGCGCAGCAGGCGGAACAACACGTCGAAGACGATGACCGGGCGGGCGTTGCCGATGTGGGCGAAGTCGTAGACCGTCGGCCCGCAGACGTACATGCGCACGTTCGACGGATCGATCGGCGTGAACACCTGCTTGTCGCGGGTCAGCGTGTTGTAGAGCTTCAGCACCACGGTCTTCTCCTCATCGAAACCCACCGCGCGCACGGCACGAGGCGAGACGCACGAAACCCCTCCAGCCCGCCGGCCGGGGTCTCATCTGATCTCTTCTTTCGACAAGGCAGACGGAACCGGGCCAGCGTGAGCGCTAGCCGCAAATAATGCCCGGAATGGCGCCGAGGGCGCGCGGGAGGGTTCTCGTCGTCATGGGGCGGAGAAGTGCCGGATTTCGGCGGCGACGTCAAGGGTGATGGAGCCCGCCTCGGGGTGCCCCATGGCTGCCCGACAGGATCTCGCGGGCCGCGACGTCGATCGACTGCGCATGCGGTTCGAGGTTCGTGCCGAGGAGCCGCGTGAGAAGGCGGTCGTCGGCGGTGATCATCGTCCAGCCATTGTCCACCGCCAAGGCAAGGTAGATACAGTCGTAGGCCGGATGATCGAGGGTCGTCGCAAGTTGCACCACACGAGACAGGAGCGGTTCACCGGCGATCACTTCGACACCCGCGCTTTCCAGCAGTTCGGCTGCGGTCCTGGCCTGCTCGGCGGAGATTTCGCCGCGCCGGACCTTCTTCCACAGGATGTTCGCGCATTCGGCGATCCACAGGTCGGGTGCGACGAGGCGGCCGGCCGCGCGGATCGCGAGCGCGTCGGCCGTTCCGGGCTCTTCGATCACCCATTTGATCGCGACACTCGCATCGACGACGAAAGTCGTCATCGTTCGTCGCGGCTTTCGCGCAACAGAACTTCCGAAGGTGTGTGTGTACGGGCAGCCGTTTCGTTACGCAGGCGAGCCGCACGTGCTTCGAAAGATCGATCACGGTGATTCCACGCGAGCGACGAGGCTCTGTGGCTCACTGCCGCCTCGCTAGCCAGCTGTTGCGTGAGTGCCGCCTGTTCCTCGATCAGGAGCGTAATGCGAAGGATCTCGCGAAGCTCTCCCTCCACGGTCCGGCCATGCCCGGCCGCCCGTTCGGCAAGACGCTCCAGGAGATCGTCGTCGAGATCGCGAATTCTCACTTCGCCGCCCATGATCCTCTCCACCGGGTTCTTCGCAGGCAGGATACTCGCGTCGGCCGGAGGTGCCAACCAGACAGCTCGAAAACCGCTCCGTCACTTCACGAAGTCGGCGCAGCGCGGCGGCGGCTCGGGGCCCCAGGGCATCAGCGGCACCGACGAGGTCGAGTTCTTCGGGCTGCCTTCGATGATGCGGTCGGTGTAGACCATGTAGACCAGCACGTTGCGCTTGGCGTCGCAGCCGCGGACGATCTGCATCTTCTTGAAGAACAGCGAACGACGCTCGCGGAACATCTCGTCGCCCTGGTCGAGCTGGCGCTTGAACTTGACCGGGCCGACCTGACGGCAGGCGAGCGAGACGTCGGAGGTCTCCTCGGCGACGCCGAACATGCCCTTGACGCCGCCACGTTCGGGCACGGTGAAGTGGCAGGCCACACCTTCGACCTCCGGATCGTCGATGCCGTAGACGGCCAGCTTGTCGTCGGGGGTGAGCAGCTTCCACACCGTCGACTTCTTGAAGATGAGGTCCGGCTCCTGCGCCGAGGCGACGGGAGCGGCGAGCGCGGCGACGGCGAGGCCGAGGGCGGCGAGAGCGAAGCGGACGGATTTCATGGGACGCGGTCTCCTTCGATTGCCCCTCATATGAGGTCGGCTGCCGCGAATGGGTAGGGGGCGTCACGGTGTTCGACGCGCGATCGGACTTTCACCACGGAACCATCGGTGTGTAACCTGTCGTAAACCTTTTCCGAGAGATTCGAATGATGTACCCGGTAGGCCCACCGCGCCGAACCCGGGCGGGACGGAAACGAGGGCAGAACATGACGGCCGCGCGTCGGCTCGGAACCGCGAGGCGTGCCACCGCCGCCGTCAGGCGTGCGGCGACGATCGTCGGCGCCGTCGTCGCGGTCGCCCTGTCGGCGGCCTCCGCCGAAGCGCAATCCTACGTCTGCAACGATCTCGCCGCCAAGCTCGCCTCGCTCGAAAAGCGGGCGTCGTCGTCGCCGGCCGACCGCTGGGCCGCGGCCATCGCCGAGCAGAAGCAGGCGATCACGCAGAACCGCGCGTCGCAGGCGCGCTGTGGCAACCCGTTCGATCCGCGCTGTGCCGCGCTCGTCGAACGCGGGCAGAAGATGGCGGCCAATCTCGCTTCGCTCGAGCGCCAACATGCGCGGATGGGCGGCGGCGGGGGGGCGTCGAACGAACAGGCGCGCCTGCGCACGCTGATGACGCAGCTGCGTTGCGGCGAGCGCCAGCAGCCGGGCGCCCAGCCGATCACCGCCACCTTCGACGGCACCCGTTCGCGCGTCACCATCAACGGAGCCGCCCCGGGTCAGTCGGGGGTCACCTATCGCATCGCCCAGCCCGGCGAAACACCGCCGGGGGTCAGGACCGAGCCGCGGCAGGAGAACCGTGGTCTCTTCGGTTTCCTCTTCGGCGGCGGCGGCAACTCCGCCGGTGATCCGGAACCGAGTCAGGAACAGGTGATCGATCCGACGACGGCGCAGATGCTCTCCGGCAGCTACCGGACGCTGTGCGTGCGCACCTGCGACGGCTACTTCTTCCCGATCTCCTTCAACGCCTCGCAAGGACGGCTCAGAACCGACGCCAACGTCTGCAAGGCGCTGTGTCCGGCGGCGGAGACGCGGCTCTACTATCACCACAACCCGGGTCAGGAGGCCGAGCAGGCGATCGCCGCCGACGGCACCGGCGACCCTCTGACCCGGCTGCCCAACGCCTTCCGTTACCGCACCGAGGTGGTGCCGGACTGCACCTGCGGCAAGCCGGATCTGCGGCTGCTGCCGCCGGGCGCCGGCGGGCTGCGGGGGACGCGTGAGGCGGGGCTGGCGACCGGCGACCTGCCGCTGCCGCGGGTCAAGCCCGACATGGACGAGGACCCGGAGACCCAGGCGGTGACCGTCGCCGGCCTCACCGTCGAACCGGTGTCGCCGCAGCCGCAGAGCGAGACCGTCGCCGACGCCTCGTCGGGCGATCCGGGGGCGCCGCCGAAGGTCAGGATAGTCGGGCCGCAGTATTTTTCCGACCGATGAGCGGCAGCAGCTTCTTCATCTCCGGGCCGTGATCGAGGCCGGTCAGCGCCAGACGCAGCGGCAGGAACAGCGCCTTGCCCTTGCGGCCGGTGGCGCTCTTCACCGCGTCGCACCACGCGCCCCAGGTGGTCTCGTCCCACGGGGCGGGCGGCAGCAGGGCGGCGGCTTCCGCCAGGAAGGCGCGATCCTCCTCGGCGACCTTCGGCGTCATCTTGGCCCCGACGATCTTCGCCCAGCGCGTCGCGTCGGCGACCTTCTCCAGATTGTCACGCACCGCGTACCAGAAGGCCTCGCCGAGATCGGCGCGCATCGCCTTCAGCCGCGACGCCACCACGGCGTAGGGCAGGCCATGGACGAGGCGGGCGTTCATCAGGTCGAGTTCGTGCGGATCGAACTTGGCGGTCGAGCGCGACATGCCGGAGAGGTCGGCGTGGGGGGCGAGGCTGGCGAGATCCGGATAGGCGTGGATCTCCTCGGACGAGCCGACGAGGACGGCGAGCGAGGCGACGGTCATCGCTTCGTAGCCGGCGTCGCGGAGCCCGGCGATCGACAGTGAGCCGAGCCGCTTCGACAGTGCCTCGCCGGTGGTGGCGGCGAGCAGATTGTGATGGGCGAAGCAGGGCGGCGGCGCGCCCAGCGCCTCGAAGATCTCGATCTGCACCGCGGTGTTGGTGACGTGGTCCTCGCCGCGGATGATGTCGGTGACGGCGAAGTCGACGTCGTCGACGACGGAGGTGAAGGTGTAGAGGAACGAGCCGTCGGCGCGGATCAGCACCGGGTCCGACAGACCGGCGGTGTCGACCACCTGATGGCCGCGGATCCCGTCCTCCCAGGCGACCTTGCGGCCGTCGAGCTTGAAGCGCCAGTGCGGCACCCTGCCCTCGGCCTCGAGCACGGCGATCTCTTCCGCCGTGAGTTTCAACGCGGCTCGATCGTAGACGGGGGGAAGGCCGCGGGCGAGCTGGCGGCGGCGGCGGCGGTCGAGCTCCTCGGTGGTCTCCCAGGCCGGATAGAGCCGCCCCGACGCCTTCAGCCGCGCCGCCACCTCTTCGTAGACGGCGGTGCGCTCCGATTGGCGCTCGACCCGGTCGGGGCGGATGCCGAGCCAGTCGAGATCGTCGGCGATGGCGTCGGCGAACTCGCGGCGCGAGCGCTCGAGGTCGGTATCGTCGAAGCGCAGGATGAAGGAACCGCCGCGCGTCGTGGCATAGAGCCAGTTGAGGAGCGCGGTGCGGGCGTTGCCGATGTGGATGAGGCCGGTGGGCGACGGGGCGAAGCGGACGACGGGGGCGGACACGGGAGCCTCACGGGAATTCGGGATGCGTCGGCGAGGTTGTCGCAGGTTCGCTCGGCGAGCGCCAGTGCGCAACGGCCGTGCGCGATGGTTCGAGACGAGCGGCGTCGCCGCTCTCCACCATGAGGCACCTGAAGACCTTTTCGACAGCCCCTCATCCTGAGGAGCGCCGCAGGCGCGTCTCGAAGGATCGCGCACGAGGCGCTCCCTTTTCCCCCCGGAGGAGAAGGTGCCCTCGAAGGGGGCGGATGAGGGGGCGCCGCGAAGCGGCATCGCGGCGGGTGTGGAGGAGGCAGAGTTGCGCGCCGAGGCGCGCGCCCTAATCCGACCCTACAGGCCACCTTCCCCCGCGAGGGGGGAAGGACGCCGGCCGGAGCTGGTGTCTCCCCGCCTCAGAAATCCACCACGTCGGTCTGTGGTTTCACCGGGACGGGCGCGGTGGGCAGGTCGACCTTGCGGCCGGGGTCGCGGAAGCCGTTGGTCACGGGATAGCGGCGGTCGCGGCCGAAGTTCTTCCTTGTGATCTTCACCCCCGGCGCGGCCTGGCGGCGCTTGTATTCGGCGATGTAGAGCAGCCGCTCGACCTTCTTCACCGTCGCCTCGTCGTGGCCGAGGGCGAGCACGTCGGCGAGCGCCATCTCCTTCTCGACCAGACATTCGAGGATGTCGTCGAGGATGTCGTAGGGCGGCAGGCTGTCCTGGTCGGTCTGGTTCTCGCGCAGCTCCGCCGTCGGCGCCTTGGTGATGATGTGTTCGGGGATGACCACCGTCGCCGGACCGAGGGCGCCGAAGGGCAGGTTTTCGTTGCGCCAGCGCGAAATGGCGTAGACCTCGGTCTTGTAGAGATCCTTGATCGGATTGAAGCCGCCGTTCATGTCGCCGTAGAGGGTGGCGTAGCCGACCGACATCTCCGACTTGTTGCCGGTGGTCAGCACCATCGGGCCGAACTTGTTGGAGATCGCCATCAGGATGGTGCCGCGGGCGCGCGACTGGAGATTCTCCTCGGTGATGTCCGGGGCGCGATCGGCGAAGACCGGAGCGAGCAGCGACAGGAAGCCCTCGACGGCGGGCGCGATCGGCACGGTGTCGTAGCGGATGCCGAGCGCCTCGGCGCAGGCGGCCGCGTCGGCGAGGCTGTCGGACGAGGTGTAGCGGTAGGGCAGCATCACCGCGTGCACCCGCTCCGGTCCCAGCGCATCGACCGCCATCGCCGCGACCAGCGCCGAGTCGATGCCGCCGGAGAGGCCGAGCACGACGCCCGGGAAGCGGTTCTTGTTCACATAGTCGCGCAGGCCGACGACGCAAGCGGCGTAATCTGCGGCGAGGCCTTCTTCGACCACCGCCTTGTCGCCGGCGACGAGGTCCCAGCCGTCCGGCCCACGCACCGCCTCGACGATCGTCACCGTCTCGCGGAAGGCGGGCAGCAGGAAGGCGAGCGAGCCATCGGCGTGGAGGCCGAAGGAGGCGCCTTCGAAGACCAGTTCGTCCTGGCCGGACATCTGGTTCAGGTAGACGAGCGGCAGGCCGCTCGCCTTCACCCGGGCAACGGCGACGGCGAAGCGTTCGTCCATGACGGCGCGGCGATAGGGCGAGGCGTTGGGGACGAGCAGGATCTCGCCGCCGGTCTCGGCGATGCAGTCGACGACGTCGGGACCCCAGATGTCCTCGCAGATCGGCACGCCGATGCGCACACCGCGGAACATCACCGGGCCGGGCAGATCGCCGGGGGTGAAGACGCGCTTCTCGTCGAAGACGCCGTAGTTGGGCAGGTCGACCTTGTAGCGGATCGAGGCGATCGCGCCGCCGTCGAGCAGGATGTGGGCGTTGTGGAGCCGACCGGCGTCGCGCCAGGGGCTGCCGATCAGCACCGCCGGACCGCCGTCGGCGGTGTCCTTCGCGAACTCGGCCACCGCCGCCATGCAGGCGGCCTGGAACGAGGGTTTGAGCACCAGATCCTCCGGCGGATAGCCGGCGACGTAGAGCTCGGAGAAGAGGATCAGATCGGCGCCGAGGGCGCGGGCTCGCGCACGCGCCTCGCGGGCGCGGACGAGGTTGCCGGCGACGTCGCCGACGGTCGGGTTCACTTGCGCGAGGGCGATCTTCAGGCGGTCGGTCATGGCCCGAGATCTAGCCCATTTCGGCGAAACCCGGGAGGCGTCGCGGCGAGAAAAATCGGGCGTATCACCGGGCGGCGTGATGGACCGCCGGCGCGACGACGCGCGGGTGCGGCACCTCTTCGTGGTATTCGATGAACAAGAGATCGTCGTCGTAGTCGAACATACGGCCGACGCGGGCGCCGAGCTTCAACCGCAACACGTGGCCGCCGGCGGCGACGATGGCGAGCGGGTCGGGATCGCAGGAAAAGCCCGAGACGTCGTAGAGGTTCTCGACGAACCAGCGCTTGCCCGGCGGCAGATGATAGAGTTCGCGGGCGTGGCGATTGGCGAAGGCGATCTCGCCGGTGGCGATCGACACCAGGACGATCGGATGCTTCACCCATTCGAGGGCGCGGTGGCGCGTCTCGGGCGGCTCGTCGGTGCGGGCGGCGGGCGGCGGCGGCAAGGTGGGAGCGGCGGCGAAGGCGGTGGGAGCGGCAGCCGGTGCGGCGGCTGCCACCGACCTCACCTTCTGCACCTCGATTTCGGCGAGGTCGGCGACACGCGACAGACGCTTGCGATCGAACACCATGACGACGCCGGAGGCATCGCCCGAGCCGTCGCCCAGGGATTGGCACGCCAAACCAGTCGCGGGCTACCGAGGCCGCCGAGCGACAAGGTGCCGGAGACGGCCGAGGACGTCTCGATCGCCTCCTTCAACAGATCGCGGGTCTTGGCCGGCAGCTTCGCCTCGATGGCGGCGGAATAGTTGCCGTCGGCCTCGTCGGCGTCGGAGATGGCGAAGAGCTCGAGGGCGTTGCGGTTGAGGCGGCTGACCCTGAGCTCGGAATCGAACAGGACGATGCCGGCGTCGGAGGAGATGAACAGCGCCTCGACGATGTGACCGAGGCTCCTGGCGAGACGTTCGGTGTCCTTCCAGTGGGTGACCACTTGGAGAAGCCCGATGATGCGGGTCTCCTTGGCGGAACCGACCTTGCAGCCGGCGAGCCGGACCCGGACACGACTGCCCCAACTGGCGGTGACGCCGATCTCGATCTCGCGCTCGGCACCGTCGGCGGTGAGAATGTCGGCGAGGAAGCCGCGGAAGCGACCCTGATCGGCCTCGTCGACCATGGAGAGGATGCGATCGAGCGAGGTGGCGTGATAGCCGCTGTCGCCGGGGATGTCGGCAGGGCGGCCGAGGCCCTTCGGCCAGTAGACGACCCGCGTTTCGACTTCGATCAGCCAATAGCCGATGTCGAGCGCATAACCGACCTTCTGGATGATCTCGGAGAGATCGGGCATCGAGACAACTCCGCGGAGGTCGCCCGCCGGATCATCTTTCCGGTCCGGTGTTCGCCATCGTCACGCCGGCAGTTTCTATCGCTTGTCGCAACAAACCGTTAATAGAGGAAATATCCGAAATCGAATTCACCTCGAACAGTGTGAATACGTAATAGAGAATGTCGAATTGAATTAAAATTCTAAGCGATCGACTTGACGCTCCGTCATCTTCATCTCGACATCAGGCGGAGAAGCGATAGGCATCCATGGCGAGGACGCCGAAATCGTAGGCTTCGTGGATGCGGACGCCGGCGCCGCCGGCGCCCAGAGCGACGAAGAGCGGCAGGAGATGTTCGTCGGTCGGGTGGTTGCGCTCGGCATAGGGAGCGCGGGCGCGATAGTCGAGCAGCGCCTCGACGTCGTTCGCCGCCACCTTCTCGGCAATCCAGGTGGCGAAGTCGGCAACCCAGGCGGGCGGCGCGACCCGACGGGAACGCGGCGCCCGGCCGCCGGCGAAAGCCTCGTGGAGATTGTGGGTGAGCGCGCCGGAGCCGAGGATCAGGACGCCCTCGTCGACGAGCGGCGCCAGCGCCCGGCCGATCGCCCAGTGATGCGCCGCATCGCGGCGCGGCTGCACCGAGAGCTGGACGACGGGGACATCGGCATCCGGATACATCAGCTTCAACGGCACCCAGGTGCCGTGGTCGTAGCCGCGGCCTTCGACGAGCAGGGTGTCGTGACCGGCGGCGACGAGCATGTCGCCGATGCGCCGGGCGAGCGCCGGCTCGCCGGGAGCCGGATAGACCATCTCGTAGAGCGCGGGATCGAAGCCGCCGAAATCGTAGATCATCGCCGGCGCAGCATCGACCACCACCGCCGGGCGCAGCGAGGCGAAATGGGCGGAGACCGAGACGATCGCCTTCGGCCGCGGCATCGAGGCGGCGATATCGGCGAGGAAGTCGCGGGTCGGGTTGTCGTGGACGATGAGGTCGGGGGCACCGTGCGAGATGAACAGCGGCGGCACGGGAACGACGGCGGACATCGGCGATCTCCTGGAGGCGCGGACGAGGGAGCGGCAGCGGGCGCCGTTCGTCGCGCCCTGGGGTCCCTTCAGAGATCGGGCGCGATCGGCCGTTCGTCAACTCTCCACCAATGACGAAAAAGAGAAAGGATCGTTCGATATTCTCGAACGATCCTTTCTCGCATATCCAGATCGTCGTGGCGGCCTCACTCGGCAGCGGCGCGGACGGTCGGCGCCCGGCCGGCGCGATCCTTCTTCAGTTCCTCGGCCACCAGGAAGGCGAGTTCGAGCGACTGCGCGGCGTTGAGGCGCGGGTCGCAGGCGGTGTCGTACTGGACACCGAGATCGGCCTCCTGGATCGCCACCGCGCCGCCGAGGCATTCGGTGACGTTCTTGCCGGTCATCTCGAGATGGACGCCGCCGGCCCAGGTGCCTTCGGCGCGATGCACCTCGAAGAACGACTGGACCTCGGAGAGCACCTTGTCGAAGGGCCGGGTCTTGTGGCCGGTCGCCGAGGTGATGCCGTTGCCGTGCATCGGGTCGCAGGACCACACGACGTTGCGGCCCTCGGCCGTCACGGCACGCAGCAGGCCCGGCAGATGCTTGGCGATCTTGTCGGCGCCGAAGCGGGTGATCAGCGTCAGACGGCCGGCCTCGTTCTTCGGATCGAGCATGTCGATCAGGCGAAGCAGGCCGTCGGCGTCGAGCGAGGGACCGACCTTGAGGCCGATCGGGTTGGCGATGCCGCGCATGTATTCGATGTGGGCGTGATCGATCTGGCGGGTGCGATCGCCGATCCACACGAAGTGGGCGGAGGTGTCGTACCAGCCGCCCTGGACCGAGTCCTCGCGGGTCAGCGCCTCCTCATAAGGCAGCAGCAGCGCCTCGTGCGAGGTGTAGAAGTCGACGCCCTGGAGCTGCGGCACGGTCTCGGCGGTCAGCCCGCAGGCGGCCATGAAGGCGAGCGCCTCGGTGATGCGGTCGGCGACCTCCTGGAAGCGCTCGGCGACCGGCGAATCCGTCAGGAAATCGACCATCCAGCCGTGGACACGCTCGAGCTTGGCGTAACCGCCGTAGGCGAAACCGCGCAGCAGGTTCAAGGTCGCCGCCGACTGGCGGTAGACCATGCGCATGCGCTGCGGATCGGGGATGCGCGCTTCCGGCGTGAAGTCGATGCCGTTGATGATGTCGCCGCGATAGGACGGCAGTTCGATGCCGTCACGCTTCTCGATGTCCGAGGAGCGCGGCTTGGCGAACTGACCGGCGATGCGCCCGACCTTCACCACCGGCAGGCCGGCGGAGTGGGTCATGACGACCGACATCGACAGGAAGATCTTGAAGAAGTCGCGGATCTGATTGGCCGAATGCTCGGCGAAGCTCTCGGCGCAGTCGCCGCCCTGGAGCAGGAAAGCCTTGCGCTCGGCGACGCGCGCCAGATTGCGCCGAAGCGAGCGGATCTCGTCGGCGATGACCAGCGGCGGCCAGGTGCCGAGATCGTCTTCGACGGCCTTCAGCATCGCCTGATCGGCATAGGCGGGCACCTGGACGATCGGCTTTCCCCGCCAGCTGGCGGGCGACCAGTCGCGCATGTCGCCGGACTTCGTCATCTCACGCATTCCCTCGCCCCACTGGTCCGCACCCCTCGATCGCATCGACCGAAGCGACGCAGCCGTCCCGCGAGCGCCGAGGGGCATCACGGCGGCGGGACGAGGCGGCGTTTATACACGCCACCTCTCCGCTTGGCCACCGAGGAACGAAGCTCCCGCCCGCTCCCTTCGACCGAGACGCGGAGGCGCTGCGAGCGCGTGACGGGGCGGCCGACACGACAACGCAACAATCGCAACACGGGGATCGACGCGGCGGAAACGAACCGAAGCGCGGAGCGACGACGCCGGTTCCATCGGCGCCGGCGCTCGCCGACCGGCGCGCCGCCGTCGCCGGCCGTCAACCCGTCGATACGGGCGGCACCGCGGCGACCTAGATCACCTATCCGCCGACCGGCCTCGTCTCCTTCCGGAACACGCCGAGCAGCGGCGTCGGGCGACTGCCGGGCCGGATACGACCAAGCGGCCACCGCCGCGGCCGGCAACGTTGCGCCGAAGCCTTTCGACCGGTGGAACGACACCGGGGCTTCGCACGGCCGGGAATACACCACCTCCGACCCCGACGACGCCGCCCGGATCGACCGGCGCTCCAAGCTCACCGCCTTCGCCGTGTCGCTGAAACGAGGTCGTCGAACAGATCTCGCCGAAGAAAGACCACACCCGGGGCGCCGTTCGAACGGGTGCACCATTTCGTCGGGCATCCGGTCGAGCCGCGGCTCGTTGATGTCGTATGGTAGTATGCATTGTATTCCGCCGTGAAATCACGCAAGTTGGTGCGCTCATCTGCCGCGACACGCGCCCATCCACACCCGAAAGGTGTGCAACATCTGTAATGAAGCCAATTCCGAAAGGGCGTGCGACGAGCTAGCATGTTTCACTAGGGCAGGAAGCGATGGTGGCGACCGAGTCACCCCGGGGAGAACCGCACGAAGATGCGGCGACGGGCGGTACACAGGGAGGATGCCATGCTGAGAGGAGCGCGCGAAGCGACCAAGGCGGAGGACGACAATCATCAGGTCGTCCGCAAGTCCGAACGAGTCTACCAGTGGCTGAGGGACGAGATCCTGTCGTTCCGCATGCAGCCGGGAATGTTCATCGACAAGGTCGAGATCTGCGACAAGCTGGGCGTATCCAAGCAGCCGGTGACGGCTGCGCTGACACGGCTCGAGCAGGAAGGGCTGGTCGAGATCTATCCCCAGCGAGGATCCTATGTGGCGCGGCTCCGTCTCGGTGCCATGTCCGAGAGTCTCTTCATCCGGGGTGCGCTGGAATCCGCGGCGCTCCGCCGGGTCGCCGGGGAAGGCAACGAGATCCTGATCCGCGGCCTGCAGAAGAACCTCGAGGCCCAGGATCTGGCGCTCACCGGTGACAACCTCGCCCGGTTCTATCAGCTCGACATGGAGTTCCATTCGGCCATCGCCCGCGCGGTGCCCTATTCGCAGGTGGCGCGGCAGGTCGACATCGGGCTGGCGACCGTCAAGCGCTGCCACGAGCTGTTCAGACCCGACGTCGCGTCGCTGAAGCAGTCCTTCGAACGGCATCGTCGGATCGTCGCGGCGCTGGCCGCCGGGGACGGCGCGGCGGCGGCGGCCGAGATGGACGCTCACGTCGCCGACTACTCGGTGATGCTGAGGGACTTCGCCGAGGCGCGGCCGGAACTCTTCGTCGGATGAGACGGAGCCCACGGTCCATCCGAGTGATGGATCGTTGACGACGGTGGAGAGGACGCCCTCCCTCCTCTCCTCGCCCGGGTGGCGGGGCGATGCCGGTCGCATGGCCGTGTCGCGACGGACGAGGTTCGGAGACAAGCTCGCGACCCGGAGCGGTGACCCCGACGACCCGGGGCGGTGACCTCACCGCGCCGGGTCTTCTTCGTTCGCGACCGAACGACCCTCCCGCCGCTCAGAAGAGACCGACCGTTTCGCCGTCTTCGCCGATGCGGATCTGTTCCGCCGCCGGCCGCTTGGGCAGACCCGGCATGGTCATGACGTCGCCGCAGATCGCCACGACGAAGCCGGCGCCGGCGGACAGACGCACCTCGCGCACCGCGACGCGATGGCCCTCGGGCGCACCGAGCTTCGCCGGATCGGTGGAGAAGGAATACTGCGTCTTGGCCATGCACACCGGCAGTGCGCCGTGGCCGGCGGCCTGCCATTCGGCGAGCAGTTCCTTCGGGCGCGGCGCGAACTCCACCGTGCCGGCGCCGTAGATGTCCTGGGCGATCGAGCGGATCTTGTCGGCGAGCGGCACCTCGTCGGCGTAGAGGGTGCGGAAGTGCGATCCGGCGTCGGGCGCCTCGACCAGGTCGACGACCGCCTCGGCGAGATCGACCGCCCCCGCCCCGCCTTCGGCCCAGTGGCGGCAGAGATGGGCGCCGACCCCTTGGGCGCGGCAGTGATCGAGCACCGCGTCGATCTCGGCCGCCGTGTCGGTGGCGAAGTGGTTCACCGCGACGACCACCGGCACGCCGAAGCGCTTCAGATTGGCGAGATGGCGATCGAGATTGGCGAAGCCGCGCTTCACCGCGCCGACGTCCTCATGGCCGAGACCCTTGCGCTCGACACCGCCGTGCATCTTCAGCGCCCGCACCGTGGCGACCAGCACCACCGCCGCGGGGGTCAGCCCCCCCTGGCGGCATTTGATGTCGAAGAACTTCTCCGCCCCGAGATCGGCGCCGAAGCCGGCTTCGGTGACGACGATGTCGGAAAGCTCGAGCGCGGTGCGGGTGGCGATCAGCGAATTGCAGCCGTGGGCGATGTTGGCGAAGGGGCCGCCGTGGACGAAGGCGGGTGTGCCTTCGAGCGTCTGGACGAGGTTGGGCGCGAAGGCGTCCTTGAGAAGCACCGTCATCGCGCCGGCGGCCTTCAGGTCGGCGGCGGTGACCGGCGTCTTCTCGCGCGTCTGGGCGACGACGATCGAGCCGAGGCGGTGCTCGAGGTCGGCGAGATCGCGCGCGAGGCAGAAGATCGCCATGACCTCGGAGGCGACCGTGATGTCGAAGCCGTCCTCGCGCGGGAAGCCGTTGGAGACGCCACCGAGCGAGGAGACGATCTCGCGCAAGCCGCGGTCGTTCATGTCGAGCGCCCGGCGCCAGAAGATGCGGCGCAGGTCGATGCCGAGTTCGTTGCCCCAATAGAGGTGGTTGTCGAGCATCGCCGAGAGGAGATTGTTGGCGGCGCCGATGGCGTGGAAGTCGCCGGTGAAGTGGAGGTTGATCGCCTCCATCGGCGCGACCTGGGCGAGGCCGCCGCCGGCGGCACCGCCCTTCATGCCGAAGCAGGGGCCGAGCGAGGGTTCGCGCAGCGCGACCGAGACGCGCTGGCCGATGCGGGCGAGGCCGTCGCCGAGGCCGACGGTGGTCGTCGTCTTGCCCTCGCCCGCCGGGGTCGGCGAGATGGCGGTGACCAGCACCAGCTTGCCCGGGGCGCGGCGAGCGCCGTCGATCGCCTCGGGATGGATCTTGGCGATGTGCCGGCCGAAGGGCGAGATCGCCTCGCCGGGAATGCCGAGCTTCGCCGCGATCTCCTCGATCGGCGCCAGTTTCGCGGCGCGGGCGATTTCGATGTCGGTCGGCATGGGCGGCTCCCGCTTCTCTCGGCACGCCCTGCGACTACTCCGACGGCACGGGAAAAGAAAGGGATGACCTCACCCCAGCCGCTCGGCGTGCCAGCGCAGGTGATCGGCGACGAAGCTGGCGATGAAGAAATAGGAGTGGTCGTAGCCCTCCTGGCGGCGCAGCGTCAGCGGCATCTTGGCCTTGCCGCAGGCGGCTTCCAGCAGTTCCGGCTTCAGCTGCCCGGCGAGGAAGCCGTCGGCCGTGCCCTGGTCGACGAGCAGGCCGGGGAGCCGGGCGCCGTCCTCGATCAGGGCGCAGGCGTCGTAGGTGCGCCACATCGCCCTGTTGTCGCCGAGATAGCCGGAGAGCGCCTTCTCGCCCCAGGGGCAGTTCATCGGCGAGACGATCGGGGCGAAGGCGGAGACCGCGGCGTAGCGGCCGGGATTGCGCAGTGCGATGGTGAGCGCGCCGTGGCCGCCCATCGAATGGCCCATGATGCCCTGGCGCATCATGTCGACGGGAAGCTCGCGGCCGACCAGGGCGGGGAGTTCGGTCTCGATCCACGAGCGCATGCGGTAGTGCTTCGACCAGGGCTCGCGCGTCGCGTCGACATAGAAGCCGGCGCCGAGGCCGAAGTCGTAGGCGCCGTCGGGGTCGTCGGGGACGCCCTCGCCACGCGGCGAGGTGTCGGGGGCGATCAGCGCCAGCCCGCGTTCGGCGGCGACGCGCTGGGCGCCGGCCTTCACGGTGAAGTTCTCTTCGGTGCAGGTGAGCCCGGAGAGGAACCAGACGACCGGCACCGGCCGATAGGCGGCCTGCGGCGGCAGGAAGACGGCGAAGCGCATGTCGCAGTTCGTCTCGGCGGAGGCGTGGCGGTAGACGAACTGGGTGCCACCGAAACACTTGGCGGCGGAGATCTGGTCGATGGACATGGGGTGGCCTCGGGAAGCGCCGCGCGGCACGGAATGCGCGAAGCGAAGACGGTTGCATCCGGTTCTCTCCCCCCTGGAGGGGGAGAGACAGAGAGGGGGAGCTCCGAAGCTCCACCCGGTCCGAGAAAGAGGAAACGCCATCCCCCCCTCCCTGTCCCTCCCCCTCCTGGGGGGAGGGGACGCCAGCCGGGAGAGCGACGTTCCCCATGAAATCATCGCGGCGGAGGGAGCGCTCGTCGCGAACGCCCGATCAGTACACCACCACGGACCGGATCGACTTGCCCTCGTGCATCAGGTCGAAGGCGGTGTTGATCTCGTCGAGCGGCATGGTGTGGGTGATCAGGCTGTCGATGTCGATCTTGCCCTCCATGTACCAGTCGACGATCTTCGGCACGTCGGTGCGGCCGCGGGCACCGCCGAAGGCGGAGCCCTTCCACACACGGCCGGTGACCAGCTGGAACGGACGGGTCGAAATCTCGGTGCCCGACGGCGCGACGCCGATGATGATCGACTCTCCCCAGCCGCGATGGCAGCACTCCAGCGCCTGGCGCATGGTCGTCGGGTTGCCGATGCATTCGAAGGAGAAGTCGGCGCCGCCGCCGGTGATGTCGACGATCGCCTCGACCACCTTGTCGCGGCCGACCTCGTTCGGATCGACGAAGTGGGTCATGCCGAACTTCTTGGCGATCTCCACCTTGGCCGGATTGAGGTCGACACCGACGATCTTGTCGGCTCCGACCATGCGGGCGCCCTGGATGACGTTGAGGCCGATGCCGCCGAGGCCGAAGACGACGACGTTGGCGCCGGGCCAGACCTTGGCCGTGTAGATCACCGCGCCGATGCCGGTGGTGACGCCGCAGCCGATGTAGCAGATCTTGTCGAAGGGGGCGTCCTCGCGGACCTTGGCGACGGCGATCTCGGGCAGCACGGTGAAGTTCGAGAAGGTCGAACAGCCCATGTAGTGGAAGATCTCGTTGCTGCCCCGGCCGCCGCCGACCGGCTCGCAGGAGAAGCGCGAGGTCATGTCCGGCATCAGGCCCTGGCCCTGCGTGCCGCGGATGGCGGTGCAGAGGTTGGAGCGCTGGGAGAGGCAGGTCTTACAGCCGCGGCATTCGGGAGTGTAGAGCGGGATGACGTGGTCGCCCGGCTTCACGGAAGTGACGCCCGCGCCGACCTCGCGAACGATGCCGGCGCCCTCGTGGCCGAGGATCGCCGGGAACTTGCCCTCCGAATCGAGGCCGGAGAGCGTGTAGGCGTCGGTGTGGCAGACGCCGGTCGCCATGATCTCGACCAGCACCTCGCCGGGCTTCGGCCCGGAGATGTCGATGGTCTCGATGGTCAGCGGCTTGTTGGCCTCCCAGGCCACCGCGGCACGGCTCTTCATGGGCGTCTTCCCTCCCCTCGCGCCCCGGTCCCGGAGCTATTTCAGATAGGTGCGCAGGATGCGCATGGTGTCGTCGAAATCGGCTTCGGCGATCGCCGCCGTCTCGGGCGTCGAGCGATCGTGGCCCAGATTGTCGCGCAGGTGCATCTCCAGGATCTCGGCCATCAACCCGCCGGCGGCGCCGCGCAGGGCGGCGATCTGCTGGAGAAGATCGCGGCATTCGCTGCCCGCCTCGACGGCGCGCTCCAGCGCCTCGACCTGCCCCTTGAGGCGAGCGAGACGGGTCAGAGCGCGCTTCTTGTCCTCGGGCGTGTGCGGCATCGAACCTCCGTGACGAGGATGCTACGGATACTCCCAGGGGTATGTCAACGACTTCGACGGACATCGAGAGGCGCTCCCTGCGCGATGGTACGAGACGGCTGGTCGGCAGCCCCTCACCATGAGGCGTCGATTTTCTTCGTAATTTCGAACGCCTCATGGTGGAGACCCTCGAGCGGATCACCATGACCACGATCCGCCACCGACCTCGCCCGAACCATCGGCCGTCATCCCCGGTGGGACGCGAAGCGGAGGGGAAGGGGATCCACCGACTTCTCGGCGATTTGCGAGGCCGCTGGATCCCCTTCCCTCGCTCCGCTCGCCGGGGATGACGGCTGAGGTCGAGGCGAGGTCGGGAGCGGTTTCGAATCGGCGGACCCGACCGGTCGACCCGCGTGAAGGTCTCCGTGCCGAAGAGGCGTGCGACGAACGTCGTCTCGAGCCATCGCGCACGAGTTCGGACACCGCATGGATTGACTCCACACGGCCCGATGCGCTTCGTGACCGTCACATTCCGCCGCCCACCGGCGCCCTCACGGAGGAGATACGCCTCATGTCCACCTTCGCCCCCGTCATCGCCCCGTCGATTCTCTCCGCCGACTTCGCGCGCCTCGGCGAGGAGGTGACGAACGTGCTCGCCGCCGGGGCGGATTGGATCCACTTCGACGTGATGGACAATCACTACGTCCCGAACCTCACCATCGGCCCGCTGGTGCTGTCCGCCCTTCGACCGCTCACCAAAGCGCCGATCGACGTTCATCTGATGGTGAAACCGGTCGACCGGATGATCGAGATGTTCTGCGAGGCCGGGGCCGACATCGTCACCTTCCATCCGGAAGCGAGCGAACACGTCGATCGCTCGCTCGACCTCATCCGCAAGAAGGGCGCCAAGGCCGGGCTGGTGCTCAATCCGGCGACGCCGCTCTCGGTACTCGACTGGGTGATGGACCGGGTCGACATGATCCTGCTGATGTCGGTCAACCCCGGTTTCGGCGGTCAGTCGTTCATCCCGCACGTGCTGGAGAAGGCGAAGCGGGTGAAGGAGAGGATCGACGCCTCGGGCAAGTCGATCCGGCTGGAGATCGACGGCGGCGTCAAGGTCGACAACATCGCCGAGATCGCGGCGGCCGGCGTCGACGCTTTCGTCGCCGGGTCGGCGATCTTCGGCAAGCCGGACCATGCCGGGATCATCGCCGCCATGCGGGCCGAGATCGCCCGCGGGCGCGGCGAGACCGTCGAGATCTGATCGGTCGAAAGCGAAAGGCCGGCGATGGAACGCTCCGCCGCCGGCCGCCGCATCATTTCACCTTGGACGCCAAGGTCGTGTAGGTGGCATCGGCATTCGTGCCCAACAGCGCCACCCCGCCGACGATCGCAGCGACGATGAGCGCCGCGATCAGGCCGTATTCCATCGCCGTAGCCCCGTCGGCATCGTCCACGAAGCGTTTCCACGATCTTCGAAACATCGCAAGTCTCCTCTTACACGGTGCGGTAAGATTCGAAGACTCGCGCTTTAACTTCACGTGAAGAAATATCATCGACGAAGACTTGCAATGATCGTCGACTCGAAGGGGGGATGGCGGAAACGTCCCGTCAACCCTGTCGCCGCGCTTCGATCACCGCCACGGCGTCCCAGAGGTCGTCGAAATGGTCGATCACCGCGTCGGGGTCGTAGGTGGCGACCGGTGCGTCGGTGTAGCCGAAGGTGACGCCGACGACCGGGACACGGGCGTTCTTCGCGGCGTTCACGTCGGTGGCGCTGTCGCCGACCATCACGGTGCGCCCCGGATCGCCGCCGGCGAGGGCGATGGTGCCGAGGAGATGGCCGGCGTCGGGCTTGCGGACGGGGAAGGTGTCGCCGCCGCAGATGGCGGCGAAGCGCGAGGTCAGCGCCAGTTCGTCGAGGAGGCGGCGCGACAGGCCTTCGAGCTTGTTGGTGCACACCGCGAGCTTCCAGCCGGCAGCGGCGAAGCGGTCGAGCGCGGCGACGCAACCGGGGAACGGACGGCTCTCTTCGGCGATCCGCTCGGAGTAGAGCGGCAGATAATCGGCGAAGAGGCGGTCGAGCTTCGGCGTGTCGAGGGAGGCGCCGTTGAGACGGAAGCCGCGCTCGATCATCGCCCGCGCCCCGGCGCCGAGCAGCGAACCGGCGTCGGCGCGGGTCATCGGCCGCAGGCCTTCGGCGGTCAGGACGACGTTGAGGGTCGCGATCAGATCTTCGGCGGTGTCGACGAGGGTGCCGTCGAGATCGAGGACGAGAAGCGGAGCGGTCATGGTCGGGTCGGACTTCCGTGGCTGGATCGCGGTCGATGTGCGCCGCGCGGGCTCGGCGCGGGTTCGGCGGGTGGGCGGAACCTAGTGCATTTTCGCCCGATGGGAAGCGGTCGGTGCCGTGTGCGGCGAGACGACGCCACGACGGACGGCGCGGTCCGCGGCGTCGACGCTCGCCGAAGCCGCGCCGATCCCCACCTCGACGCCGCCTCGCGGGAGCGCGACAGCGAGGGGGACTGGCGAGGTGGCGGCGGCTGCGCTATTGGAGACCCGACCCGATTTCGCCCCATCGGCCGACGCCGGTGGCGCCGAGGTGGTGCAGCCGGCCCGATGTCGGCGGAAGAGAGCGAGACGGGCGGGGAGGAACGACATGAGCGCCGAGATGAAACGCCGCGCCGCCGCCGCTGCCCTCGACTTCGTGGAAGACGGCATGAAGCTCGGCCTCGGCACCGGATCGACCGCCGACGAATTCGTCAAGCTGCTGGCGGAGAAGGTCGCCGCCGGCCTCGACGTCATCGGCGTGCCGACCTCCGAGCGCACCGCGGCGCTCGCCGCGTCGCTCGGCATCCGCCTCGCCACGCTCGAAGAGGAACCGCACCTCGATCTGACGATCGACGGCGCCGACGAGATCGGCCCCGGTCTCGTTCTGGTCAAGGGGGGCGGCGGTGCGCTGCTGCGGGAGAAGATCGTCGCCGCGGCGTCGGCCCGCATGGTGGTGATCGCCGACGCCTCGAAGGTGGTCGACCCGATCGGCGCTTTCCCGTTGCCGATCGAGGTCAATCCCTTCGGCTTCGGTTCGACGCGCGCCAAGATCGTCGAAACGGCGGCGGCGCTCGGGCTCGAGGGTCCGGTCGATCTGCGCCGCAACAAGGACGGATCGACTTTCGTCACCGACGGCGGTCACTGGATCGTCGATGCATCTTTTCGCCGGATTCCCGATCCAGAGAAACTGTCGAGCGCCCTCTTCGAGATCCCCGGAGTGGTCGAACACGGCCTGTTCACCGGCCTCGCCACCGCAGCCGTGGTGGCGCGAGCCGACGGGGTCGACATCCTGTACCCTTGAGCGACACACGCGGCGAAGGCCCGCACCGTGTCCGTGACTTCGAGACCTGAACGGAGCAATCGATGATCAGCCGGATCTCTTCCCGCCTCGCCCTCCTCGGTGCGACCGCCGTCCTCGCGGTCGGCCTGACGACCGGTGCGATGGCGCAGACCTATTCGAAGGAACATCTGGCGGCCGCCCGCGCGGCGATCGCCGCGGCCAAGGTGACCGAAGGTTTCGACGAGATCCTCATCGGCATCGCCGCTCAGACCAAGCAGGCGCTGGTGCGCCGCGCCCCCGCCGCCTCGACTCAGATCGAGGAAGTGACCAACGCCGCGGCGCTCGAGCTCGCGCCGAAGCGCGCCGAACTCGCCCAGCAGATCCAGGAGATCTGGGCCGGTCGCTTCACCAAGGAAGAGCTCGACGAGATCGCCAAGTTCTACTCCTCGCCGGTGGGCCAGAAGTTCACCAAGGAGATCCCGGCGATCGGCCAGATGATCGGCATGTCGGCCCAGGTCTGGCAGAAGAAGATCAGCGAAGAGATGCTCACCAAAGTGCGCGCCGAGATGAAGAAGCGCGGCGTCGATCTCTGACGTCCGGGGCGCCCGCACCCATTCCTCGCGCGCCGGCGGTCGTGACCACGATCGCCGGCGCGATTCGTTTCGATCCCCGGCCACCGCGACGAAGCGGCGGCCGACAGGCGGCGGGAGATCCGCGATGAGCTTCGATTACGACCTCTTCGTCATCGGCGGCGGCTCGGGAGGCGTGCGCGCCGCCCGCATCGCCGCGACCTACGGTGCCCGGGTGGCGGTCGCCGAGGAGTATCGGGTCGGCGGCACCTGCGTCATACGCGGCTGCGTGCCGAAGAAGTTGATGGTCTACGCCGCCCGCTACGGCGACGCCCTCACCGATGCGGCCGGCTTCGGCTGGTCGATCGGCGAGACGCGGTTCGACTGGTCGGCCTTCGTCGCCGCCAAGGACCGCGAGATCACCCGCCTCGAAGGCTTCTACGTCGCCAATCTCGATCGCTCGAAGGTCGAGATCCTGCGCACTCGGGCGACGCTCGAGGGCGAACACCGCGTGCGCCTCGGCGACGGCCGCCTCGTCACCGCCGCCCACGTGCTGGTCGCCACAGGTGGCCGGCCGGTGCGCGAAGGCGACTTCCCCGGCGCCGAGCTGTGCATCACCTCGGAGGAGCTGTTCGACCTGAAACGCCGGCCGCAGCGGCTCGTCGTGGTCGGAGGTGGCTATATCGCGCTCGAATTCGCCTCGATCTTCGCCGGGCTCGGCTCCCGGGTGACGGTCGTCTACCGCGGCGAGGAGATCCTGCGCGGCTTCGACATGGAGATCCGCCGCCACCTGCACGGCGAACTCGAACAGCGCGGCATCGAAATCGTCACCGAGGACGTCCTCACCTCGGTGGAGAAGACCTCCGAGGGGCTGGTGGCGACGACGCGCCGCGGACGCCGGCTCGACGCCGACGAGATCGTGCTGGCGATCGGTCGGCGGCCGAACACCGCCGGCCTCGGGCTGGACAGCGTCGGCCTCGAGCTCGCGGCCAACGGCGCGGTGCCGGTCACCGGCGTCTTCGCCACGCGCCTGCCCTGGCTGCACGCGGTCGGCGACGTCACCGATCGCATCGCGCTGACCCCGGTCGCCATCCGCGAGGGCCACGCCTTCGCCGACACGGTCTTCGGCGGTCGCGAGGTCGCGGTGTCGCACGAACTCGTTCCCACGGCCGTCTTCACCACGCCGGAGGTCGGGACCGTCGGGCTCGGCGAGGAGGAACTCAGGGCGAAGGGCATCGGCTACGACGTCTATCGCAGCAATTTCCGCCCCATGGGTGCGGCACTCGCCGGGCGAGCCACGCGAGCCTTGATGAAGATCCTGGTGGAGGCGGAGACCGATCGTGTCGTCGGCGTCCACATCGTCGGCGCGGATGCGGCGGAAATGATCCAGCTCGTCGCCGTGGCGATGAAGATGGGGGCGAAGAAGGCCGATTTCGACGCCACCATGGCGTTGCACCCGAGCGCGGCGGAGGAGTTGGTCACCATGCGCACCCCGTCCCAGCACTGGCGGCCGGGGGAATGATCGGCACCTCCCCCACCTCCTAAGGAACGATCGTTTCGGCATTTGACCACAGGGTGCCGCCGGCGCTATTTTCCCGCTCCATCGCCACGGGGCGGGGGCGCGGTGCGCCTGCCGGGGGACCCGAGATCGGCGAGGAACGAGGGTTCGAGAAGAAACGAGCAGCCGTGGCGTCCTTCCATCACGGAGCGCAGAGCGCGAAGGACGCGAGACCGATCACGGCCCGAGAACCTCCCACTCGACAGACCGAATCGACACATCGAAGCCGCTGAGCAGGGTCGGCGCGACGACTGCGCGCCACACGAGGAGTAGGGCGATGGCCCAGAACGAGGAAGCCCGACCGACCTCCGCTCCCGACGCCTCGACCGCGCCGGAGGAGGCGATGGCCGACAGCGTGGCGGCGACGCAGACCCCCACGTCCGCTTCGCACGGCGGCGACGCGGCGAACGGGCACGAGACCACCGCCCCTGCCGCACATGCCGCGCACGGCGGCCATGCCGGCATCCTCGCGGCGCTCGGCGTCGTCTTCGGCGACATCGGCACGTCGCCGATCTACACCCTCGGCACCGCTTTCAAGGTCGGCGTCATCCAACCGATTCCGGCCGACATCCTCGGCTTCCTGTCGCTGATCATCTGGTCGCTGATCATCGTCGTCGGCATCTGGTACGCGATCTTCATCATGCGCGCCGACAACCGCGGCGAAGGCGGCATCTTCGCGCTGATGGCGCTCGCTCATCAGTCGGCGCCGAAATACGGCACCGTCATCGCCGTCCTCGGCATCATCGGCGCGTCGTTGTTCTACGGCGACGCCGTGATCACGCCGGCGATCTCGGTCCTGTCGGCGGTCGAGGGCATCGCGGTGTTCGCTCCGGCCTTCGAGCCGGTGGTCCTGCCGCTCGCCATCGTCATCCTGACCACGCTCTTCGCCGTGCAGCGCGGCGGCGCCTCGAAGGTCGGCGGGTGGTTCGGGCCGATCATGCTCGGTTGGTTCGGCCTGCTCGCCATTCTCGGCGCCAAACAGATTCTCCTCTATCCCGGCGTGTTCGCGGCGCTCGATCCGCGTTGGGGCATCGCCTATCTCGCCAATTCGGGCTGGCAGGTCTTCGCCATCCTCGCGGTGGCCGTGCTCGCCGTCACCGGCGCCGAGGCGCTCTACGCCGACATGGGCCACGTCGGCCGCAATGCGGTGCGCAAGGCCTTCGCCTTCGTCGTCGTGCCCTCGCTGATCCTCGTCTACATGGGTCAGGGCGCGCAGGCGCTCGCCGATCCGCTGCACGGCCACGACGACCCGTTCTTCCAGATGGTGGGCCCGGCGTTCCAGCCGCTCCTGGTGGTGATGGCGACGCTGGCGACCGTCATCGCGTCGCAGGCGGTGATCTCGGGCGCCTTCACCGTCACCCATCAGGCCGCCCATCTCGGCTTCTGGCCGCGCACCGAGACGCGCCACACCTCGGCCGCCGAACGCGGACAGGTCTATGTCGCCTCGGTCAACCTGCTGCTGTTCGTGGCGGTCATCGCCATCGTTCTGATGTTCCAGAAGTCGGAGAAGCTCGCCGAGGCCTATGGCTTCTCGGTGACCGGCACCATGGTCGTCACCTCGATGCTCGCCTTCCTGGTGGCGCGCGGCGTGTGGAAGTGGCCGCTGTGGAGAGCGATCCCGACCGTCGCCTTCTTCATGATGTTCGACGTCGGCTTCTTCCTCTCCTGCGCCACCAAGGTGCTGCACGGGGCCTGGCTGCCGTTGATCATCGGCGGCATGTTGGTGGTGGTGATGGGGGCCTGGCGCATGGGCCGGCTCAAGTTGCAGGCCCGTCGACGCCACGAAGGCATCCCGATCAAGACCGCCCTGTCGGCGCTCCGCTCCCCGCGCATCGAGCACGTGCGCGGCACCGCGGTCTACATGATGGAGGACTCGGCGCTGGCGCCGCGGTCGTTCCTGCACAACCTCAAGCACAACAAGTGCGCCCACCAACAGATCGTGTTCCTGTCGATCCAGACGGCGGAGGAACCGTGGATCGGCGCGAGCCGACGCGTCACGGTGGAGGCACTGGCCGAGGGCGTGGCGATGGTCACCGGCCGCTTCGGCTTCATGGAGACGCCGGACGTGCCGGAGGTGGTGAAGGCCTCGGAAGCGATGGGTGTCCACGTCGACAAGAAGGATCTCTCCTTCTTCGTGTCGCGTGCCCATCTCGTCGAAGGCGAGGAAGGCGGCCTGTGGATCTGGCTGCGCGGCCTCTTCATCTTCTTCTATCGCAATCAGGCCGACCCGGCGGACTACTACCAGATCCCGCCCGGCCGCGTCGTCGATCTCGGGGCGCAGATCACCATCTGATACCGAGCCCATGAAGTTCTGACCTGTTCAGAACTTCATGGGCGATGGCAAGCCCGAACGGGCGTCGGCCGGTCAGGCCGTAACGCTGATGAATTTCGGACGAGTCCGAAATTCATCAGCCCGGTATGATCGCCGGCGAACACGAAAAAGCCCGGACGGCCACGAGCCGATCCGGGCTTTTCGTTTCGTTCGCCACCACCGTCGCGTACCGTTGCACCAAAGGCCGAAGGTGCCGACGCACCCGGCCTTCGAACACACGCGAATTTCCCATTTGCGTCAGAGGCATGAGAAATTCGCGTCAGGATTACCATCGGTCATTTTCAATGGCCGATGGTATCATGCGCCGGCCGTGCGCGATGCGATGCGGCCTCGCGACCGCACCGACGGGCCTCACTCGAAGGCGCAGCCGGGCTGGACGCCGAACTTCTTGAGGATGAGGGCCAGCGGGCAGAAGCCGGTGAAGGCCGACTGCAGCAGATTGAGGCCGACGAAGGCGGTGAGCAGCAGCCAATAGGCCGAGACGTAGTGGCCGAGCAGCACGGACACCAGAATCACAACGCCGGCGAAGGCGAGAACCACACGATCGATGGACATCGGACACTCCCGAAACACTGGACGACGCGGCGTGGCTCGCCGATCATCGATGGAACAGTCTAACGCTCCGGCGATTCCCTCGCCAGAGGAACGGATCGGGTGAACCCGAACCGGATCTGTGGCGGGTTATAGAAGAACCCTTGTATTATTAGCAACAGCTAATATATGGAGGCGATGATCGACCCGCCCGCATCCCGAGTGCGCGCGGGTTCACGTCGTTCGCCGAACGAGAAGACACCAGGAGATCCGGATCGGATGACCCTCACGCGCGCCATCCCCTTCGAGCCGTCGGCTCGTCCCGCCGCCCCGCGAACCGGACTTCGCACGGGCCTTCTCGCCGGCCTCGCCGCGAGCTTCCTCGCCGCCGCCGGCACGGCCTTCGCCGCCGAGGGCACGGTCGTCCACCCGGTCCGGGTCGACGACACCAAGGAGGTGCTGGCGACCATCGAAAGCGTGCGTGTGCCGCAGGCCCGCGCCCGCATCGGCGGCACCGTCGAGAGCCTCGCCGTGGTCGAAGGCGACCGGGTGAAGAAGGGCGACGTGCTGGCGACCGTGGTCGACCCCAAGCTCAAGCTGCAGCTCGCCGCCTTCGACGCCCGCATCGCGGCGCTGGAGGCGAAGCTGTCGCTGGTCCAGACCGATCTCGACAGGGTGCGCCAGCTGCGCGCCTCCGGGTCGGCGCCGCAGTCGCGGCTCGACGACGCCGAGACCCAGCTCACCGTCACCCTGGCCGAAATCGCCGCGGCCAAGGCCGACAAGTCGTCGATTCAGGAACAGGTGGTCGAAGGCCGAGTGGTGGCGCCCGACGACGGACGCATCCTCAAGATCCAGGCGGTCGCCGGTCAGGTGATCATGCCGGGCGAGCCGGTCGCGACCGTCGCCACAGCGTCCTACATCCTCAAGCTGCGCCTTCCCGAGCGCCACGCGCGCTTCATGCACGAGGGCGACCGGGTGCTGGTCGCCGGCCGCGGCCTCGACGTCGGCAAGAAGGAAGCGCTCGGCGAGGGCAAGATCGTCCGCGTCTATCCCGAGCTCGACCAGGGCCGCGTCGTCGCCGACGCCGAGGCGCCGGGGATCGGCGACTATTTCGTCGGCGAGCGCATCCGCGTGCTCGTCTCCACCGGCACCCGCGAAACGCTGGTGCTGCCGGAGGATCTGGTCGTCCATCGCCACGGTCTGACCTTCGTGAAGCTCGCCGGGCGCGGCGAAGTGCCGGTGCAGACCGGCCTGCGCATGCCCGACAAGGCCGGTGAGAAGCCGTGGGTGGAGATCCTCTCGGGGCTCTCCGCCGGTGACGAGGTGGTGCGCCCATGAGTTCGCCCGAGAACAGTTCGCCCGAGACCGCTGCGGCGCCGGGCGCCGGCAAGCTCGGCATGGCCGGGTGGCTGACCAAGGTCTTCATCCGCTCGGCGCTGACGCCGCTCCTGCTGCTCGCCTCGATCGCCGTCGGCTCGGTGGCGCTGATGTCGCTGGCGCGCGAAGAGGAGCCGCAGATCTCGGTGCCGATGGTCGACGTGCTGATCCAGGCCGACGGCGTGCGTGCCGACGACGCGATCGAGCTCGTCACCAAGCCGCTGGAGTCGATCCTCAAAGGCATCGACGGCGTCGAGCACGTCTACACCTACACCTACGACGACCGCGTCATGGCCGCCGCCCGTTTCGTGGTCGGCACCAAGTCGGACGAGGCGATCCTGCGTGTCCACGAGAAGCTGCGCGCCAACTACACCCGCATCCCGCTCGGCATCCCCGAGCCGCTGGTGGTCGGCCGCGGCATCAACGACGTCGCCATCGTCACCCTGACGCTGACGCCGAAGCCGGAGGTGGCCGATCGCTGGAGCGACAACGCGCTCCTCAAGCTCGCCGAAAAGCTGCTGCACGAGTTGGTGAAGATCGACGACGTCGGCCTCACCTACACCATCGGCGGCCGCGCCGACCAGATCCGCGTCGAGCCCGATCCGGAGCGGCTCGCCCGCTACGGCATCGCGCTCAATGATCTGGTCGAGAAGGTCAAGAACGCCAACCGCTCGTTCCTGGTCGGCAACCTGCGCGACCGCGGTCTGCAGGTTCCCGGCGCCGCCGGTCAGACGCTGCAGGGCGTGCCCGACATCGGCCTCTTGCTGATCACCACCCGTGACGGGCGCCCGGTCTACGTCAAGGACGTCGCCGACGTGATCTTCGAGGCCAAGCCCGAAGAGGCGCGCGCCTGGAACATGGAGCCGGACGGCAAGGGCGGTTATCGCACCACCCCGGCGGTCACCATCGCCATCGCCAAGCGCGCCGGCGCCAATGCGGTGACGATCGCGCAGACGATCGAGAAGCGGCTGGAACTGGTCGAGCATCAGGTGCTGCCGCCGGACGTCGTCGTCACCAAGACGCGCGACTACGGCGAAACCGCCAACGAGAAGGTCGAGGAACTGCTGTTCCATCTGGCGCTGGCGACGCTGTCGATCGCCGCGCTGGTGGCGGTCGCCATCGGCTGGCGCGAGGGCGTCGTGGTGCTGGTGGTGGTGCCGACCACCATCCTCCTCACCATGTTCGCGTCGTGGATCCTCGGCTACACGATCAACCGCGTGTCGCTGTTCGCGCTGATCTTCTCGATCGGTATCCTCGTCGACGACGCCATCGTCGTCGTGGAGAACATCGATCGACACTGGTCGATGCCGGATGGGCGCAGCCGAGTGAAGAAAGCGATCGACGCGGTGGCGGAGGTCGGCAATCCGACCATCGTCGCCACCCTCACCGTCGTCGCGGCGCTCTTACCGATGATGTTCGTCTCCGGCATGATGGGCCCCTACATGAGCCCGATCCCGGCGAACGCGTCCGCTGCGATGCTGTTCTCGTTCTTCGTCGCGGTGATCCTGACGCCCTGGCTGATGCTGAAGCTGTCGGGCAGGAACGGCGCCCACGCCGGCGGTCATGGCGACCACGAGGAAGGGCCGCTCGGCCGCTTCTATCGCCGCATCGCCACGCCGTTGGTCGAGACGCGGGGCAAGGCGACGAAGTTCCTGGTGGTCGTCGGCATCGCCACTCTGGTGTCGATGATTCCTTTCGCCACCAAGAACGTCACGGTGAAGCTGCTGCCCTTCGACAACAAGTCGGAGCTGCAGGTGGTGTTCGACCTGCCGGAAGGTTCGGCGCTGGAGACCACCGAGCGGACGCTGATGCACGCCGCCCAGCTCATCGCCGACGTTCCCGAGCTCGCCTCGGTGCAGGCCTATGCCGGCACCGCCGCGCCGTTCAACTTCAACGGTCTGGTGCGCCACTACTTCCTGCGGTCGGCCGCCTATCAGGGCGATCTGCAGATCAACCTGACGCCCAAGGCCGAACGCAAGCGCCAGAGCCACCAGATCGCGCTCGAGATCCGCGAGCGGCTGAAGAAGCTCGACCTGCCGAAGGGCTCGACCCTCAAGGTGGTCGAGGTGCCGCCGGGACCGCCGGTGCTCGCCACCCTGATGCTCGAGGTCTACGGACGCGACGCGGAAGAACGCCGCGCGGCGACCGCCAAGGTGCAGGAGGCCTTCGGCCGCGTGCCCTTCGTCGTCGACATCGAGACCTCGGTGAAGGAGCCGGGCGAGCGCATCCGCTTCCGTCTCGACAACGCCGCGCTGGAGTGGCACGGCGTCTCCGAACAGGCGGTCTACGACACGCTCCGGGCGATGCTGTCGGGCATATCGGTGGGCTACAGCCACCGCGGCGCCGGCGTGCTGCCGATCGAGATCGTGGTGCGTCTGCCGAAGAGCGAGCTGGCGCTGACCGAACGGCTGCTCACCACGCCGGTGCCGGGCCTGCGCGGCAACGTCGAACTCGGCGATCTCGTCAAGATCGAACGGGAGAAGGCGTCGCTGTCGCTGTTCCGTCGCGACGGACGGCCGGCCGAGATGGTCACCGCCGAACTCGCCGGGGCCTACGAGGCGCCGATCTACGGCATGCTCGCCGTCGGCGACGAGCTGAAGAAGATCGACTGGGGGCCGCTCGGCCAGCCGGCGGTGTCGCTGCACGGCCAGCCGCAGGACGAGGGCAAGCCCAGCTTCCTGTGGGACGGCGAGTGGGAGGTCACCTGGGTCACCTTCCGCGACATGGGCGGGGCCTTCATGGTGGCGCTGCTCGGCATCTACCTGCTGGTCGTCGCGCAGTTCGGCTCGTTCAAGGTGCCGCTGGTCGTGCTGACCCCGGTGCCGCTGACGCTGGTCGGCATCGTCGGCGGCCACTGGCTGCTCGGCGCGCCGTTCACCGCGACGTCGATGATCGGCTTCATCGCGCTCGCCGGCATCATCGTGCGCAACTCGATCCTGCTGGTCGACTTCATCCGCCACGCGGCGCGGCCGGGCGTGACGCTGCGCGAGATCGTGCTGGAGGCGGGCGCCATCCGCATCAAGCCGATCATCCTCACCGCCATCGCGGCGATGATCGGCGCGGCTTTCATCCTGGCCGACCCGATCTTCCAGGGTCTCGCCATCTCGCTCCTGTTCGGCCTCGCCTCGTCGACGGCGCTGACGGTTCTCGTCATCCCGGCGATCTACGTCGCGGTGCGCGGACCGGACTCGTATCCGGTACGGGTGGTCGAGGAGGATTGAGGAAAGCGTCCGTAGGGCGGACCGCGGAGGTGACGGCTCGTCGCCCCTGCGGATTCGCCGAGGGAAGTCGTCGACATCCCCCGCCCGTCATCCCCGGGCTCGACCCCGGGATCCATCGGGCCGAACCTCGAGCCGAACCGTCCATGGGTTGCCGGGTCGAGCCCGGCAATGACGGCGGAGCGAGGCGGCGGGCACACATCGGACACCGCGAAACGAAACCGCCGCCGAGGGCTCCCTCGGCGGCGGTTCTCGTTTCAGTGGGCGACCGGAGGGCGCGGTGCCCTCCCCTCGCCTCGTGTCACTTGACGATCTGCGCCAGCGCGCCGGAGGCGTAGCCGGCGGCGACCTTCTCGAGGTCGAGCGGCTTGATCTTCGACGCGTTGCCGGCGGTGCCGAAGGCTTCGAAGCGCGCCTTGCAGACCTTCGACGCGGCCTTCTGGGCCTCGGCGAGATACTTGCGCGGATCGAACTCGGACGGCTTGGTCGCCATCACGCGGCGGATGGCGGCGGTCATGGCGAGGCGCAGGTCGGTGTCGATGTTCACTTTCCGGACGCCGTACTTGATGCCCTCGACGATCTCCTCGACCGGCACGCCGTAGGTCTCCTTCATGTCGCCGCCGAACTCGCGGATCTCGGCCAGCAGCTCCTGCGGCACCGACGAGGAGCCGTGCATCACCAGGTGCGTGTTCGGGATGCGGGCGTTGATCTCCTTGATGCGCGAAATGGCGAGGATCTCGCCCGTCGGCTTCTTGGTGAACTTGTAGGCGCCGTGCGAGGTGCCGATGGCGATCGCCAGCGCGTCGACCTGGGTCTGCTTGACGAAGTCGGCGGCCTGATCCGGGTCGGTCAGGAGCTGCTCGCGGGTCATGGTGCCCTCGGCGCCGTGACCGTCCTCCTTGTCGCCCTTCATGGTCTCGAGCGACCCGAGCACGCCGAGCTCACCCTCGACCGACACACCGATCGAATGGGCGAAGTTGACGACGGTGCGGGTCGTCTCGACGTTGTATTCGTAGGAGGCGACGGTCTTGCCGTCGGCCTGCAGCGAGCCGTCCATCATGACGGAGGTGAAGCCGGAGCGGATCGCCGCCTGACAGATCGCCGGCGAGGCGCCGTGGTCCTGGTGCATGCACACCGGGATCTCGGGATAGGCCTCGACGGCGGCCTGGATCAGGTGGCGCAGGAACTGTTCACCGGCATATTTGCGGGCACCGGCCGAGCCCTGGAGGATGACCGGGCTGTCGGTTTCGCGGGCCGCTTCCATGATGGCGCGGACCTGTTCCATGTTGTTGACGTTGAAGGCCGGCAGGCCGTAGCCGTTCTCGGCGGCGTGGTCGAGCAACTGGCGCATGGATACGAGCGGCATCGGGATCTCCTCGAATTCGACGCGATCGCCGGGCGATGAGTGAGACGATCGACGTCGGTCTGGTTAAGCCCGCTTCCGCTTCGGTTCAAGCCGATCCTTCGACCATCGTGGGCATCACGGACCCTTCGCGGGCCGGAAAAGCGAAACCGCCGCGGGGGTTGGCCGCGGCGGTTGGAACGTTTCCGAAGTGACGATCCGGCGGCTCAGCCGAGCAGACCCTTCACCGTGGCGACGACGTTGTCGGCGGTCATGCCGAAGAGCGGCCACAGCGCCTTCTCCGGCGCGCTCTCGCCGAAGCGGTCGATGCCGATCACCGCGCCGTCGCGGCCGGCGACCTTCCACCAGCCGCGGGTCGTGCCGGCCTCGACCACGACGGTCGGCAGGTTCGGCAGGATAGCGTCGCGCTCGGCCTTCGGGCGACGCTCGAAGGCTTCGACGCAGGGCATGGAGACGACGCGCACCGCGATCCCCTCTTCGCCGAGCGCCTCGGCGGCGGCGACGGCGAGCGCCACTTCCGAACCGGTGGCGACGATGACCGCCTTCGGCTCGGCCGCCTCGACGAGCACGTAACCACCCTTCGAGATCTCGGCGATCTGACCGGGCGTGCGGGCCTGATGCGGCAGGTTCTGACGCGACAGCAGCAACGCCGACGGGCCGTCGGCACGGGAGACGGCGGAGACCCAGGCGGCCTGGGTTTCGACCGCGTCGCAGGGCCGCCAGACGTCGAGGCCCGGGATGACGCGCAGCGCTTCGGCATGCTCGACCGGCTGATGGGTCGGGCCGTCCTCGCCGAGGCCGATACTGTCGTGGGTGTAGACGTGCACCACCTTCTGCTTCATCAGCGCCGACATGCGCACGCCGTTGCGGGCATAGTCGGAGAAGACCAGGAAGGTGGCGACGTAGGGCAGGAAGCCGCCGTGCAGCGAGGCGCCGTTGGCGATCGCCGTCATGCCGAACTCGCGCACGCCGTAGAGCACCGCGTCGCCGGCCGGGTTGCGGGTGATCGGGGTCTGACCCTTGTAGTTGGTCAGGTTCGAATGGGTCAGGTCGGCCGAACCGCCGAGGAACTCGGGCAGCTTCGGCGCGAGCAGGTTGAGCGCGTTCTGCGACGCCTTGCGGGTGGCGATGGTCTCGCCCTTGGCCGCGACCTCGGCGATGATGCCGGCGGCGAAGGCTTCGAAGTCGGCCGGCAGCGCGTGGCCGACGCGACGGGTGAATTCGGCGGCGAGATCGGGATGGGCCTTCGCATAGGCCTCGAAACGGCTCTCCCAGTTGCCGGAGAGTTCGCCACCACGGGTGGTGCGATCCCAGGCGGCGTAGACGTCGTCGGGGATCTCGAACGGGGCATGATCCCAGTTCATCGCGGCGCGGACGCCGGCGATCTCCTCGGCGCCGAGGGGGGCGCCGTGGCAGCCCTCGGTGCCCTGCTTCTTGGGCGCGCCCTTGCCGATGACGGTCCTGGCCTGGATCAGCACCGGCTTGTCCGTCACGGCGGACGCGGCGGTCATCGCGGCGTCGAGCGCCTTCGGATCGTGGCCGTCGACGTCGCGGATGACGTGCCAGCCGTAGGCTTCGTAGCGGCCGCAGACGTCTTCGCCGAACCACTCGCCGACCTTGCCGTCGATCGAGATGCCGTTGTCGTCCCAGACCACCTTGAGCTTGCCGAGACCGAGGGTGCCGGCGAGCGAGCAGGCTTCGTGGGAGACGCCCTCCATCAGGCAGCCGTCACCGACGAAGACCCAGGTGCGGTGGTCGACGATGTCGTGGCCGGGGCGATTGAACTGGGCGGCGAGGGTCTTCTCGGCGATGGCCATGCCGACGGCGTTGGCGATGCCCTGACCGAGCGGGCCGGTGGTGGTCTCGACGCCGGGGGTGTAGCCGTATTCGGGGTGGCCCGGGGTCTTGGAATGGAGCTGGCGGAACTGCTTCAGGTCGTCGATCGTCAGATCGAAGCCGGTCAGATGCAGCAGCGCGTACATCAGCATCGAGCCGTGGCCGTTGGACAGCACGAAGCGGTCGCGATCGGGCCAGCTCGGCTTCTTCGGGTCGAAGCGCAGGTGATTCAGCCACAGCACCGAGGCGATGTCGGCCATGCCCATCGGCGCGCCGGGGTGGCCGGACTTGGCCTGTTCGACGGCGTCCATGGCCAGGGCGCGGATGGCGGCGGAGACCTTCCAGGTCAGGCCGTCGGTCGCGGTCACGGTCATCTCGCTTCTCCTTTTCGCCCGACGCCCGTATTCGGGTCGGCCGGGGTTTCCTCAGGTGTTCTCGTTCCCGTGGTGAACCACGGCCCGACCGTCAACCGCCAGACCGAGGCCTGAATGTCAACGGGCGAGACACGAAAACGCGCGGCCGAAGCCGGCCGCGCGTCGATTGGTCTCGCCCGTCGGCGAGGCGTCTTGGGGTGCGGATCCGCCGCCGGAGCCCGGTCACTGCGCGGCGGAGACGACCTCGTCCTCGTCGAGGATGTGGTGGCTCTCGATGCGCTGGACCTCGTGCGCGGAGCCGAAGACCAGCGGCACGCGCTGATGCAGGATGCTCGGCTCGAGATCGAGGATGTTCTCGTTGCCGGTCGACACGGCGCCGTGGGCCTGCTCGACGACCCAACCGATCGGGTTCGACTCGTAGACGAGGCGGAGGCGACCCTCCTGGTAGCCCTTGCGCTTGTCGGCCGGATAGAGATAGACGCCGCCGCGCACCAGGATGCGGTGGCCGTCGGCGACGAGGCTGCCGACCCAGCGCATGTTGGTGTCTTCGCCGCGCGCCCCTTCCATGCCGTGGATGCACTCTTCGATGTAGCGCTTGGTCGGCTCGTTCCAGTGGCGCTGGTTCGACGAGTTGATGGCGAATTCCCGAGTCCGCTCCGGGATCCGCATGGCGGGGTTGGTGAGGATGAAGGTGCCGCGACGACGGTCGAGGGTGAACATCTGCGTCCCCTCGCCCACCGTCATCACCAGGGTCGTCTGCGGCCCGTAGAGGATGTAGCCGGCGGCGAGCTGGTCGCGGCCCTTCTGCAGGAAGGCGTCGTGGGTGGAGGCGTCGACATGGTCGGGCGCCGGCAGCACCGAGAAGATGGTGCCGATCGACACGTTGGTGTCGATGTTCGACGAGCCGTCGAGCGGATCGACGGCGACGAGGACGGTGCCGTCGTCGTGGATGGCGATCGGATGGTCGAGCTCTTCCGAAGCGATGGCGGCGACCGGCGCGCGCTTGCAGGCTTCGACCAGCAACTCGTTGGAATGAAGATCGAGGAACTTCTGGACTTCGCCCTGAACGTTCTCGGTGACGGCGGCGGCGAGTTCGCCGGCGAGCGGGCCGTCGGAGACCAGCGCGGCGATGTCACGGCCGGCATCGGCGAGGGCGTTGACGGTGGCGGCGATGTCGCGGCGCATGCGGTCGCGGCCGGCCCACTTCTCCAGGAAGGACCACAGGCTCTCGTTCTTCATCGGGTATCGTCCTCGGTTGTCGTTTCGGCCGTCGGAGGGCGACGGCGGTTCGCGGGTGATCGCGTCGCGCTCGGAAAAACGGGCGATCGAACCGGCGACGTCGCTCTTCAGATGCCCCGACTACGCTCGTTTCGCAACCTACGCATCTCGACATTTCGTCGGTATTGGTCGAAGAAAGCGACGTCCTCGTGAACATACGGAGCGCAAATCTCCGTATTCCGCGACGTATCGGCTCCGCGATTCGGCAAGGAATGGCTGGCAAAACATGAATTCCAGTGAATCGTCATCCGGCGGCGCGGCTCACGGCGAGGAGAAACTCGCGCCACACCTGCGTAAGAAGCGGCTCGGCGCCAAACCGCTGATGCACGAGACTTCGGTCGTGCGCGACAGCCGCTTCGGCAAGTACTGCAAGGTGGGGGCGCGGACGACGGTGATCGAGAGCGTCTTCGGCGACTACTCCTACGCCGTCAACGACTGCGAGATCGTCTATTCCGACATCGGCAAATTCGTCTCGATCGGCGCGCTCACCGGCCTCAACCCGGCCAACCATCCGATGGAACGCGCCGCCCAGGCGCACTTCACCTATCGCTCCTGGCAATATTTCGAGGACGTCGCCGACGAGGCGGAGGAGTTCGAGAAGCGGCGGGCGCAGCGGGTCGTCGTCGGTCACGACGTGTGGATCGGCCGGGCGGCGATCGTGCTGCCGGGGCGGTCGATCGGCAACGGCGCCATCGTCGGCGCCGGCGCGGTCGTGACCAAGAACGTCGCGCCCTACACCATCGTCGCCGGCAATCCGGCGCGGGTCGTCCGCCGGCGTTTCTCGGAAGAGATTTCCGAGCGGCTCGACCGGCTCGCCTGGTGGGACTGGGCGCATCGCGACCTGCGCCGCGCCGTGCCGGATTTCCGCTCGCTCTCGGTCGAAGCCTTCCTCGACAGGTGGGAGGGCGAAGTCCCGCGGTGAACGCCGCTCCGGCGGCGGGGCTCCGGCGGGGGGCGCGCCCGACTTCTCCCCGCTCGCGTTCGCGACCTCATCATCGTCGGATCTCATCCCGCCGAGGATCCCGACGATGACCTTCTCCATCCGTAAGCATCGCCTCGTCGCCGAAGGGCGCGCGGTCGACCTCCTGCTCTCGCCCAACACCGGCGGCCTCTTCGCCGAGACGCCGCGCCTTCTGGTGATCCACTTCACCGCGGGGGCGAGCGGCCGATCGTCGGCCGAGTGGTTCCGCTCATCGCAGAACCGCTCGTCCTCGGCGCATCTGGTGATCGACCGCGACGGATCGGTGATCCAGTGCGTGCCCTTCGACACCGTCGCCTGGCACGCGGGGCGATCGCAGTGGCAGGGCCTCGTCGGGCTCAATCGCCATTCGCTCGGCATCGAACTGGCCAATTGGGGCGACCTCACGCGACGCGGCGCGGCCTGGGTGACCTCGTCCGGCGTGCCGATCCCCGATCCGGTGATGGCAGTGCACCGCAACGGCAATCCGGACGGATCGCGCGGCCCCATCGGCTGGGAGCCCTATCCGGAGGCGCAGTTGCGCGCTCTGACCGAGATCGCCCGGGCGCTTCGCGAGACCTACGGCATCGCCGAGATCGTCGGGCACGACGACATCGCGCCGACCCGCAAGTCCGATCCCGGCCCGGCCTTCGCGATGGAGCGGCTGCGCGCCGCCGTGATCGGCAGCGGCCGCGACGAGGACGGCGATCCGGCGCTGCGGGTCGCGGCGAAGGGTGGGCTCAATCTCAGGAGCGGCCCGGGCACCGGGTTCTCGGTCCTCGAGCTTCTGCCGCAGGGCACGCTGGTGCGGCCGAGCGAGCGCGACGGGCGCTGGTTCGACGTCGCGGTGCTCGACGGCGACGGCCGGGCGCGGCGATCGGGTTGGGTGCATTCGGCCCATCTGGCGTGAGCGGAAGCGTGCGCGGCACGGGGCTCCTCCGACCAATCGACGCCTTGGCGCGGCCGCACAACGGGTCTAGAACGCGGCGATCGTCGCGGCGTTCCGCCGCAGGCCCGGCGCGACCCTTCGCGCCCTTCGGGAGACCCCCTCGATGACCACCGAGACGCCGGCGTTCCAATACTCCGAGATGTTCCCGCTCGGCAAAGACACCACCCCGTGGCGCAAGCTCACCTCCGACCACGTCAAGGTCGAGAGCTTCCAGGGCGAGGAGATGCTGGTGGTCGAGCCGGAGGCGCTGCGCCTCCTCTCCGAAGCGGCGATGGGCGAGATCAACCATTTCCTGCGGCCGGGCCACCTCGCCCAGCTCGCCAAGATCCTGAAGGACCCGGAGGCGACCGAGAACGACAAGTTCGTCGCTCTCGACCTCCTCAAGAACGCCTCGATCTCGGCCGGCGGCGTGCTGCCTATGTGCCAGGACACCGGCACCGCCATCGTCATGGGAAAGAAGGGCCGTCGCGTCTTCACCAGGGGCGGTGACGAGCAGGCACTGGCCGAGGGCGTGCGCGACGCCTACTTCCGCCGCAACCTGCGCTATTCGCAGCTGGCGCCGATCACCATGTTCGAGGAGAAGAACACCCGCAACAATCTCCCGGCGCAGATCGACATCTACGAAGAGGGCGAGGACGCCTACAAGTTCCTGTTCATGGCCAAGGGCGGCGGCTCGGCCAACAAGACCTATCTGTTCCAGCAGACCCCCTCGATGCTGACCGAGGAGCGGATGCTCGGCTTCATCGCCGAGAAGATCCTCACCCTCGGCACAGCCGCCTGCCCGCCCTACCACCTCGCCATCGTCATCGGCGGCACCTCGGCCGAACTGAACCTCAAGACGGTGAAGCTCGCCTCGGCGCGCTACCTCGACGCCCTGCCGACCAAAGGCACCGAACTCGGCCACGCCTTCCGTGACCTCGACATGGAAGAGAAGGTGCTGAAGATCACCCAGGCCTCGGGTGTCGGCGCGCAGTTCGGCGGCAAGTACTTCTGCCACGACGTCCGCGTCATCCGCCTGCCGCGTCACGGCGCATCGCTGCCGATCGGCATGGGCGTCTCGTGCTCGGCCGACCGTCAGTGCCTGGGCAAGATCACCCGGGACGGCATCTACATCGAACAGCTCGAGCACGATCCGGCGCAGTACCTGCCGGAGATCACCGACGACCATCTCGACGACGGCGTCGTCAAGATCGACCTGAACCGGCCGATGGCGGACGTTCTGGCCGAGCTGACCAAGTATCCGATCAAGACCCGGCTGTCGCTGACCGGCTCGCTGATCGTCGCCCGCGACCTCGCCCACGCCAAGATCCGCGAGCGGCTGGAGAAGGGCGAGGGCATGCCCGAGTACTTCAAGAACCATCCGATCTACTACGCCGGTCCGGCCAAGACCCCGGAGGGCATGCCGTCCGGCTCGTTCGGTCCGACCACCGCCGGCCGCATGGACAGTTACGTCGACCAGTTCCAGTCGTTCGGCGGATCGATGATCATGCTCGCCAAGGGCAACCGCTCGGCGGCGGTGCGCGACGCCTGCAAGAAGTACGGCGGCTTCTACCTCGGCTCGATCGGCGGCCCGGCGGCGCGTCTCGCCCAGGACTGCATCAGACGAGTCGAGTGCATCGAGTACCCGGAACTCGGCATGGAAGCGATCTGGCGCATCGACGTCGTCGACTTCCCCGCCTTCATCGTCTGCGACGACAAGGGGAACGACTTCTTCAAGGAGCTCAATCTGGGCTGAGGCTGCGGGTCGGTCGTTCCCCTTGCTTCCATGCTGCCCATGTCGGCAACAGCCGACATGGGATGGAACGACTTCTTCAAGGAATTGAACCTGGGCCGAGGCTGCGGGTCGCTTCCGAGTTCGACCGGACCAGATGCCGTCATCCCCGGCTGAAGCGAAGCGGAGGGGAAGGGGATCCATCGGCGCTTCGTCGGGGCGAAAAGCGAGCGGGTCCCCTTCCCTCGCTCCGCTCGCCGGGGACGACGGCCGAGGGAAACGTGACGCGGTCTCCGCGGCGCGTCCTCTTGGCCGACCGTCGAAACCGACCCGCTCGGCTTCCCGACGCCGACGTGGAGAAGCCGAGCCGCGACCCCGGCCGGAGCGGGTTCGAATACCGAGACCCCCGCGTCGATCGCTCGGCGCGGGGGTCTTCGTTTCCGGAACGCGGTGATCAGGCGCGGGCGCGGCGGCCGCCGTGTTGGGTGATGGTGGCCTTGGCTTCGGCGGCGTCGACGCGGCCGTAGTGCTCCCGCTCGAAGCGGGCCTGACCGGACGAGAATTTGAGGCGGCGCTGACGCAGTTCGACGATGCGAGCGTAGGCCGCTTCGCCGACATCGAGACCACGGGTGACGGTGGCGATACCGACGCTGTCGGCACGGACCAGGACGCGCAGCACCTGGCTCTCGTCGATCCCGGCGATCTCGCCGAGCAGGCAGGCGAGATCGGCGTGATGATCGGCATCGGCGAGTTCGACGACGGCGGCGTCGAGGGTCATTTCGCCGGCGCGGATGCGGCCGACGAGGCGGGCGACGTCCGGGCGTTCGTCGAGATGCGATGCGGCGCGCTTGGCCGGGGCTTCCGACCCGGTCGACGCGTCCAGGACCTTGGGGCCGTTCGACGAGCGGGTGCGGGCGGCGGCCACGGCGGTCTCGTGGCTCTCCTTCGACTTCTCGACGATGCGCCGCAAGGTGTCGCGCATGCAGCGCGCCAGCACGTCGGCGAGGTCCGGACGCTCGATGAGAATGCGGAACAGTTCCTCGTCCCGTTCGGCACGATGCTGCAGTTCGCGAGCGCCGTCGTCGGTGAACTCGGCGCCGGGGTTGGTTCCCAGGCGATGAAGGACGGCGTCCGAACCGTGACGAACCAGGACGTCGGTGACGGCTCCGGAGAGACTGACGCGGGCGGCGATCGCCATGCGGTGTTCGTCGCCCTTGGTCTCGGCGAGCGAGATCAGATCGAGATCGGTCAGATCGACCGCGCGCTGCAAAACCGGTTCGGCGACGCGAATCTCGTCTTCGGCGAGAACGAGAATGACGTCGTGGGGCACCTTGCCGTGATCGGCGGCGACCTCGGCGAACTCGCGGCGGTCGCTGGCGGCGGCGGTCGTCAGGATGGCGCGAACGATGTCGAAGAAGATTTCGAGTTCGGTCTCGTCGGCTTCGCGCTCGACGAGAATCAGACGCGTCAGATCGCCGAGAAGTCGTCCTCGCCCCGTGGTGCTCGTATCGCGCGCGAGCAGATCGAGATGTGTCGAATCGAGAGCCATCGACGTTCCTTGGAACCGACGAGACTTCCTCGTCGAGACACCACCAATCGGACGATCATCGGTGATCTTCATTAGGCATTGTTTAACGGGAGGGGCGGAGTTCCGTGACGAATTCGACGAAATTCACGGAGGTCGGAGGGAGGGGCGTTGCAGGGGGAACACAGCGTCACCGAAATAACGCAGGAGGCCGAATTCGAGCCGTCTCCTCACGTCGGCGTGTCTTGTTCCGGCGACGCTCGGCGGACATTATGCCGTCGGGTTTCGGGGTGACGCGTCACCCGGAAGACGTATGCATTTCAGCTACTGAAGATCGACGAGGACGGCATGAGCAGGACGATGCTTGTGGCGGCGGCCGTGGCGATCGGGGTGATGGCACTCCCGATGCGGGCCGACGCGGAATACAATCCGGGCGTTCAGGTGCGTTACGACGCGATGGGCAATCTGGTCGAAGGTCCCGGATCGGCCGGCTACTCGTCCGGTGGTCCCTCCTACACGCCGATCCAGCGCGAGGTGGTGAGCTTCGATCCGAAGTACGGCAAGGGCACCATCGTGGTGAACACCGCGGAGCGCCGCCTCTATCTCGTCCTCGGCGACGGCAAGGCGCTGCGTTACGGCATCGGCGTCGGCCGTCCGGGCTTCGCCTGGGCCGGTGCCCACTCGGTGACCCGCAAGGCCGAATGGCCGGGCTGGACCCCGCCGCCGCAGATGCGCCGCCGCCAGCCTCACCTGCCGGCCTACATGCCCGGCGGTCCGGACAACCCGCTCGGCGCCCGCGCCATGTACATCGGCTCGACCTTCTACCGCATCCACGGCTCCAACGAGCCCTGGACCATCGGTCAGGCCGTGTCGTCGGGCTGCTTCCGCATGACCAACGACGACGTCACCGACCTCTACGAGCGCGTCAAGGTCGGCGCCCGGGTGGTGGTGATCAACTGATCGATCGCGAACACCGCGAAACGCGAAGAAGCCGGAGGGAGACCTCCGGCTTCTTTCGTTTTCGGGCGGCGTGACGGCGCGCGGACGTCGAGCGAGGCGTGCGCCGTGCGATGGTTCGAGGCTCGCTCCGCTCGCACCTCACCATGAAGGGTGTGAGATCGGAACGGAGGGAGCAGGCGCTTCATGGTGAGGTGCCCCGCGCGAGCGGGGCCGCGATCCATCGCGCAGGGAAGCGGCCGGCCGGCTCCGATGCAGCGGTCGCTTCGCCCGTTCCGAGGGAAGCGACGGGCCCAACGCGAGGCTCACTTCTCGCGCTCGAGGCCCTTGGCGGCGAGCTCTTCGAGGTAGCGCGCCCAGAGCATGTCGTGGTCACGGCCGAGCTCGGCGAGATGGACCCAGGTGTAGATGCCGGTGTCGTGAAGATCGTCGAAGTTCAGGCGGACGGCGTAGTTGCCGACCGGCTCGATGCCGAGGATCTCGACGTCGCGCTTGCCACCGACGGTCTTGCGCTCGGCCGCCGAATGGCCCTGGACTTCGGCCGAGGGGCTCATGACGCGTAGGAATTCGGCCGGCAACTCGTGGCGTTCGCCGCCGTCGAAGGAGACGATCAGGGTCCGCCGGTCCTTGGTCAGACGAATCTCGGTCGGGCGGACGGTCCGGGTGGTCATCGCGGCGCAACTCCTCGCTTCTCGGGTTCCTGCGGGACATAGGTCGGTGACCGGGGATGCGCAAGTCTCACCGACGCCGGTTGACGGCGACGCCCCGCGACATATGGTTCACCCCGACGGACGGCGCGGCGACGACCTCGCCGGCGCCGGCGGTGGAGTGGGACATGGCTTTCGTGGTGGGTGAGGACGGACGGTCGCGGTTGGTCGACCCCTTCGGTCGATCGATCAGTTACCTGCGCGTCTCGGTGACGGACCGCTGCGATTTCCGCTGCCACTACTGCATGTCGGAAGACATGACCTTCCTGCCCAAGAAGGATGTGCTCAGCCTCGAGGAGCTCGATCGGCTGTGCTCCGCCTTCGTGCGGCTGGGGACGCGCAAGATCCGTCTCACCGGCGGCGAACCGCTGGTGCGCAAGGGCGTGATGACGTTGATCGGCTCGCTGGCGCGCCATCTCGGCGACGGCCTCGACGAGCTGACCCTGACCACCAACGGCTCGCAGTTGGCGAAACACGCCGGCGACCTCGCCGCCGTCGGCATCCGCCGCATCAACGTCTCGCTCGACACGCTCGATGCGGAGAAGTTCCGCGGCATCACCCGCTGGGGCGAACTCGCTCCGGTGCTCGCCGGCATCGATGCGGCGCTCGCCGCCGGGCTCTCGGTCAAGCTCAACACGGTGGCGGTGAAGGACTTCAACGAGTCCGAGATCGACGACCTCCTGCGCTTCGCCCATGGGCGCGGCATGGACCTGACGCTGATCGAGACGATGCCGCTCGGCGAGATCGGCGGCGACCGGATCGATCAGTATCTGCCGCTCTCCAAGGTGCGCACCGATCTCGAGAGCCGCTTCACGCTCTCCGACATCGACCATCGCTCCGGCGGCCCGGCACGCTACGTGCGGGTGGCGGAGACCGGCGGGCGGCTCGGCTTCATCACGCCGATGACCCACAATTTCTGTGAGAGCTGCAACCGGGTCCGGCTGACCTGCACCGGCACGCTCTACATGTGCCTCGGCCAGAACGACGCCGTCGACCTGCGCAAGGTGCTGCGCACCAGCGACGGCGACGAGGCGATCGACCGGGCGATCGAGGGCGCGATCGACCGCAAACCCAAGGGCCACGACTTCGTCATCGAGCGCTCGGGCGCCGGTCCGTCGATCCTGCGCCACATGAGCACCACCGGCGGCTGACCACCCCGCCCGTCGGCATCCGCCACGAAAGCTCGGACGTCGCGTCGATACGGCCGCTCGGGGCGAGCCCGGCGTGCCGCGCGGAGCCGGGTCGCGAGAGCGTGAATGGTCGGCGCCGAGGCGATCGGCTATGCGATTTCGGATCCTTCAGCCCTCCATCGGGATTCTCCATGGCTCCCTCCCGGGACAATTCGCGCGGCATCCTCGCGATGAACGTCGCGATGTTCTCGTTCATCACCTCCGACACGCTGGTGAAATACGTCACGCAGTCGCTGCCGCTCGGCGAGGCGATCTTCCTGCGCGGCGCGATCGCTTCGGTGATCGTCGGCCTCGTGGTCGTCTGGGCGGGCACCGGACGGGCGTGGCGGACGATGTTCGAACCGTTGATGGGGCTCCGGCTCGTCGGCGAGGTCGGGGCGACGCTGTTCTATCTGGTGGCGCTGGTGCACATGCCGATCGCCAATGTCTCGGCGGTGTTCCAGGCCACGCCGCTCGCCATGACGGCGAGCGCCGCGCTGTTTCTCGGCGAAGAGGTCGGGCCACGGCGCTGGGCGGCGATCGCCGTCGGCTTCATCGGCGTGATGGTCATCGTGCGGCCGGGGCTCGCCGGCTTCGACGCCTGGTCGATCGCGGTGTTGATCTCGGTCGCCTTCGTCGCGCTGCGCGACATCTCGACGGCACGCCTGCCGGCCTCCGCCCCCGCTTCGCTGGTCACTTTCGTCACGGCGCTGGCGGTGACGGCGCTCGGACTGGCACTGTGGCCGTTCGAGCATCTGGTCGGCAAACGCGTCGAGTGGATCGTGCCGGACGGCTTCACCGGCGCTCTGGTGGCGGCCAACGCGGTGACGCTGCTGTCCGGCTACGTCTTCCTGCTCTTCGCCACCCGGTTCGCCGAGACCTCGGCGATCGCACCCTTCCGCTACACGCTGCTCGTCTGGTCGTTCGTGTTCGGCATCGTCGTCTTCGGCCAATACCCGGACATGGCCACGCTGATCGGGGCGGCGATCGTCGTCGGCACCGGGCTCTATTCGTTCCATCGCGAACGCGCCCGCCGCGCCGTGACACGGCCCGCTGCCGCCCACCCGTCGGTGGGGGGAGCCGACGGCGATCCCTCTTGACGAAAGGGCCGATTCGTCCGACCTGTGTGGGGTGTCGGCGAACCGGTTCCGCTCGCCCCACGACACCCGGTACCGGGCCCCTCTGGCGAGAGACGTCGGCGCTCTCGTGATGTCGGTACCGCCGTCCACGCGCCGGCGTCTCCTCGTTGCCACCATGACCGAGATCGATTCTTCGCGCGCCCGCATGATCCGGCGCGGCGACCGTATCCGTGAGAGCGGATGCTCCGACCAGCGAGTTGCAGGAGGTGCGCGATGAGCGGCGAGGCGTCCGGGAAGGGCTTCTTCGATTACTTCAAATGGGCTCTCATCGTCACCGGCGCCGGGCTGGCGCTCGGGGCGGCGCTCGGCTGGCAGTCGACCGGCACGATCGCCGGCACCGGCACCGTCTTCTTCATCTGCGCGGTGCTGGCGGTGCTGGAGATCTCGCTCTCCTTCGACAACGCCATCGTCAACGCCAACAAGCTGAAGGACATGACGCCGGCGTGGCGTCATCGGTTCCTCACCTGGGGCATCGTCATCGCCGTCTTCGGCATGCGCGTCGTCTTCCCGCTGGCGATCGTCGCGGTGGCGGCGCGGATCGGACCGATCGAAGCGCTCCATCTCGCGGCGACCCGGCCGGAGGAATACGCGCGCATCATGCAGGATGCGCACCTGCCGATCGCCGCCTTCGGCGGCACCTTCCTCTTGATGGTCGGGCTCACCTACTTCTTCGATCACGAGAAGGAGGTGCACTGGATCGACCTGCCCGAGCGTTTCATGGCGCGGTCGGCGACGATCAAGGGGATCGAGATCGCCGTCGTGCTGGTGCTGATGCTCGGCTTCTCCAGCCTGCTTTCGGAGAAGGATGCGATCACCTTCGTCTATTCGGCGATCTACGGCCTCCTCACCTTCCTCGCGGTCGAGGTGCTGGGGGCGATGCTCGACGCCTCGCAGGAGACGCTGTCCCAGGCGGCGCGCGGCGGGCTCGGCGCCTTCCTCTATCTCGAAGTGCTCGACGCCAGCTTCTCCTTCGACGGCGTCATCGGCGCTTTCGCGCTCACCCAGAACCTCTTCGTCATCGCCATCGGTCTCGGCATCGGCGCCATGTACGTGCGCTCGATGACCATCATGCTGGTCGACAAGGGCACGCTCACCGAATACCGCTACCTGGAACACGGCGCCTTCTACGCGATCGTCATCCTGTCGGTGATCATGTACGCCCAGACGCTGATCCACATCCCGGAGGTGTTCACCGGCCTCGGCGGCGCGGCGCTGATCGGTATCTCGTGGTGGTCGTCGATCCGCTTCAACCATCGGGCGGAACGCGACGCGACATCCTGAGATCGCCTTCGGCAGGGCACCCGACCATCCCGACCTCGGTCGCCGGGACACCGGCACCGTCGGCGGCGCGCCGAGGACCTCGGCACGCCGCAGCACAGGCCCGTTCGCCATACGAACCGACCGGAAATCCCCGGCGCCGCGGGCGCTGGCGGCTAGGACTTTCGTCGGGACCTTGCTATAGGAGGCGATCCGCGCGCGCGACGACGAAAGAGGCGGCGGCACGCGGCGAGCGGAAGGGGTGGCAGGCGAAACCGGCACAGAACCGGGTCGAATCCCCTCTGGATAAATCTTCTGACCAGTCTATAAAACTGGCCCGAAGAAAGCTCGGGTTTGGGAGGATACCAGCTTGAACGCCCTCATCGCATTCTCGCGATCCGTCGACGCGGTCACCGTACGGATGGGGCGCCTCGTCGCCTGGCTCCTGGTGGCGGCGATCGTGATCTCGACGGTGAACGCCGTCATCCGCAAGCTCTTCGACATGTCGTCGAACGCCTGGCTCGAAGCGCAGTGGATGCTGTTCGGAGCGGTCTTCCTGCTGTGTGCGTCCTGGACGCTGCAGGCCAACGAGCACATCCGCATCGACATCGTGAACTCGAGCCTGTCGCGCAAGACGCGCAACATCATCGAGCTCATCGGCCACATCTTCTTCCTGCTGCCGATGGCGGCGGTGATCGTGTGGACGGCTCTGCCCTTCTTCCTCGCCTCCTATGAAGCGAACGAGCAGTCCTTCTCGGCCGGCGGTCTGCCGCAGTGGCCGGCGAAGTTCCTGGTCCTCGCCGGGTTCGTCGTCCTCTTCATCCAGGCTCTCTCGGAGCTGATCAAGCGCATCGCGGTGATGCGTGGTCTGATCGAGGACGCCCATACTGCCGGCGGCCATCACGCCGCGGCCGAGGCCGAAGCCGAGCGCCTGCTCGCGGCCACCGAGGCCGCCGCTGCCGAAGACAAGGCGAAGTCCGCCCACTGACGTTCCCGCCCAGGCCGATCCCCCTCGCCGGGCGAGGGCGCGGGTCGGCTCCGCTCACTCGCTTCTCGGACCGACCTCATGGCTGCGTTCATCGCCCACAACATCGCCCCGATCATGTTCGCATCGTTGGTGGTGTTCCTGCTCCTCGGCTATCCGGTGGCCTTCTCGCTCGCCGGCTGCGGCCTCTTCTTCTTCTGGATCGGCGTCGAACTGGCGCCCTACTCCAGCGGCAACATCAACCTCGACTGGATCCTGCTGCAGACGCTCCCCGAGCGCATCTACGGCATCATGAACAACGACGTGCTGCTGGCCATTCCGTTCTTCACCTTCATGGGGTTGATATTGGAACGGTCGGGCATGGCGGAGGATCTGCTCGACACCATCGGCCAGCTGTTCGGCACGGTGCGCGGCGGCCTCGCCTATGCGGTGATCTTCGTCGGCGCACTGCTCGCCGCGACCACCGGCGTCGTCGCGGCCTCGGTCATCTCGATGGGCCTGATCTCGCTGCCGATCATGCTGCGCTACGGCTACGATCGGCGTCTCGCCACCGGCGTCATCGCCGCGTCGGGCACACTCGCCCAGATCATCCCGCCGTCGCTGGTGCTGATCGTCATGGCCGACCAGCTCGGTGCCGACGTCGGTGCCATGTACGAGGGCGCCTTCGTCCCCGGACTGGTGCTGTCGAGCCTCTATGCGCTCTACGTCTTCCTGGTCACGGTGATCTTCCCCAAGGCGGCTCCGGGTCTGCCGGCCTCGGCGGTCGGCTTCCAGGAGGGTGACGGCCCGACGGCGTCGCGGATGGCGCGCATCAACGCGCTGCTGCTGCTCTCCGGCATGGCGGTGGCGGCGGTCGGCTTCATCCCGACGCTGCGCGGCACCTTCTCGGCGGCCTTCTCCGCCGAAGGCACGGTGCACGACATCGTGTTCTCGGGCTTCCTGGCGCTGTTCACCGTCGGTGCGGTGCTGTTCCTGGTGAAGCTGGTCAAGGTGCTGCTCTCCGGCAAGGAGAACCGCGGCATCCTCTCGCTCGCCTTCCTGGTGATGGTCTCCGGCATCGTCGGCTGGGCGGTGATGAGCCGCACCTCGATCAAGGGCGGCGCCGACTTCGTCATCCTGGCGATGTCGGTGTCGGTCGGCTTCTCCTTCGCGGTGGCCTGCGTCAACTGGGTGACGGACCGTCTGTTCGGCTTCCGCTTCCTGTCGAAGATCGCCCAGCAGGTGACCTTCGTCATGGTGCCGCCGCTGGCGCTGATCTTCCTGGTGCTCGGCACCATCTTCATCGGCGTCGCGACGCCGACCGAAGGCGGCGCCATGGGCGCTTCCGGCGCGCTGCTGCTCGCCTGGCTGAAGCGGACGATCGACAAGGACCCGAGCCGGTTCAATTTCGCCATCGTCAAGCAGGCGGCGGAATCCACCGCCAAGCTCTCGGCCTTCGTGCTCTTCATCCTGGTCGGCGCGCGCGTCTTCTCGCTCACCTTCTACGGGGTGAACGGCCACGTCTGGGTCGAGGAGATGCTGTCGTCGCTGCCGGGCGGCCTCTACGGCTTCCTGATCATCGTCAACATCGCGGTCTTCCTGCTCGCCTTCTTCCTCGACTTCTTCGAGCTGGCGTTCATCGTCATCCCGCTGTTGAAGCCTGCGGTCGAGAAGATCTTCACCACCGACCCGACGGCGCTGGCGCTGGCGGCTCAGTTCAACCTGACGACACCGGAGGACATCGCCAAGACGATGATCATCTGGTTCGGCGTGATGATGGGCGTCAACATGCAGACGTCGTTCATGCATCCGCCCTTCGGCTTCGCCCTGTTCTTCCTGCGCTCGGTCGCCCCGCGCAATCCCTACAAGGACAAGATCACCGGCCAGACCATGGCGCCGGTGAAGACCTCCGAGATCTATTGGGGTGCGGTGCCCTTCGTCGTCATCCAGCTGATCATGGTGACGCTGGTGATCACCACGCCGGGGATGGTGGTCTCGGCGAAGGAGAAGGTGAACCTCGAAGACCAGAAGAAGGCGCTCGAGCAACTCAACAACATCCCGCAGATCGAGATCCCCGGTCTCGACCTCGGCGGACCGCCGAAGTTCTGAGGTCGACGCACTCATACCGAGCGGATGAAGTTCCGACCTGTTCGGAACTTCATCCGCGAAGGCAAGCCCGAACGGGCGCCGGCCGGTCAGGTCGTAACTCACGAAATTCGGACGAGTCCGAATTTCGTGAACTCGGTATCAAGAAACACGAAGGGGAGCCCCAGGGCTCCCCTTCTGCGTTTCCGGCGATGCGTCGCGCCTCGTGCGACGGGCTCGCTGTTCCACGCCATGCCTGCGGCGCGCCTCGCGCGGGAGACCGACGCCGCCCGCGGGCGGAGAGTGGGGGCGGGAGCGACCACCGTCGGCGACATCCCCGCGGTCGCGAGCGGTGGCCGGCGAGGAGCGAAGGCGGTCGCGGGCGGGGTCCGCGTCGCACCGGATGCGGGCCTCATACCAAAGGCCGAAGGTGCTGACGCACCCGGCCTTTGAACACACGCGAATTTCTCATCTGCGTCAGAGGCATGAGAAATTCGCGTCGGGAATACCATCGGTCATTTTCAATGGCCGATGGTATCACGAGACCTGTGCGCGGTTGGACCATCATGTTGATTTGATGCGTTTAATGTGCCTCT
>NZ_DAIPZB010000016.1:0-90514 GCF_036782435.1 Pinisolibacter sp.
GATAGAGCAACGGTTTCCTAAACCGTAGGTCAGGGGTTCGAATCCCTTCCGGGACACCACCACCGCCCCCTTCACGGCGCCGCCCGTCGCCCGCACCACGAGTCGTTCCGCGCCTCCAGGCAGTGGCGACGTTCGAGCAACGCCTGTGTGTCGGCGAGCCAGCGTCGAACGCTCGGGTCGGTGAGCGAGAACCACACCACCTGCCGGAAACAGCCGACGTTCGCCGCCGCTCGCCGCCCGAACCGCGGCAGCGGTCGCGACCCGAACGCCGAGACGCCGATCAGGCGCACTTCGTACCGCGGCGCGCCCGCGCCCGGCGCCTTCACCGTCAGAAGGGCGAGGACGGGCGCACCGGAATCGCCCTGGCAATAGGCCAGACGCGGCGGCGCTGGGATGTCCTGCAATTCGTGGTCGAAGACCATCCCGACCTCCGCGGCGACGGCCGCGCCCCCCGAACCGGCGATTCCCCGCACCTTGACCAGTGGAATGAAGCTCAATCGGTCGGTGAGTTCGCGGGTGTCGCGATCACGGTCGAAGCCGATCACCGCGGCGGCCCGATGCCAATCGCGCAGCACGTGCCCCTCCGCCAGCCGCAGACGCCCGGCGCCACCGGGAAAATCCCGGGCGAGTAGCAGGAGCCCGAGGTCGCGATGACGATGGACGTCGCGAACCGTCGACCGCCGGCGCCCCTCCGGCAGACGTCCCGATCCCGGGCGCCCGCCGGCCGCCTGCGGATGGATCGTCCAGTCCCGCACCCCGATCACCTGATGTGGCCCGCCGCGGCGCGGTTGCCGCGACGCCTCGATCGCCGTGGCGCCGGCGAGACAGTGTCCGGCGGTCACCACGAAGCGGCGGTCGACCAACGCCCCCATGCAGATCCCCGGCGGACCGGAGGGCCGCGTGATCCGCAGCCGCACGATGTCGGATCGGATGTCGATCGCCATCTTGTCGTAGACGAGATCGGCGTCGATGCCGTCGAGGGAGGCGAGACGCGGCACGGCCGACGGCGCCGTCACCGCGCCGCTCTCCGCCGGCACCACCGCCGTGGCCGGACCCGACAGGAGGCTCGAAACGATCATCGCGATCGCACCCGGATGCCACCACGCCGCCATCACGGTCTCCTCGGAACCATCGAACGAATCATACCACCGCGCGCGGGAGCGCACCGCCGCAGTCTCCGACGTGTCGCCCCATTTCACCGACGCCGGGTCATGACGCGGGTCACATCGGGAGGGGATTCTGCGGAGTACGAAAATCACGATCGCTGGTATATGTTATCGGCGCGGCGGGTGTTCGTCGCGATCCGGACATCGCCGTATGCGTCTGACCAGTTACACCAATTACGCCCTACGTACCCTGATGTACGCGGCGCTGGCCCATCCCCGTCTGGTTCGCGTCCAGGACGTCGCCGACGCCTACGGCATCTCGCGGACGCATCTGGTGAAATGCGTCCACCACCTCGGCATGTGGGGCTATCTGATCAATCAGCGTGGTCGCAACGGCGGTTTCCGTCTGGCGCGCCCGCCCGAGGAGATCAGCGTCGCCGAGATCGTTCGCCGAACCGAGGAAGGCTTCGGCTCGCCCACCTGCGGCAACACCGAAACCTCGGTGCAGAGGCTGGTGGATGCGGTGCAGCGTGCCCAGGCGGCCTTTCTCACGGTGCTCGAGCGCTACACCATCGCCGACATGACCGACAATGCCGACGTCCTGCGTCCGATCCTCGGCTTCGACGTCGACCACGCCGCCTGAGCGACGCGGTATCGCCCGCGGCTCCTCCCGCGGATCGGTGACGGCCGCCCGGAAGGCCGATCGAACCGCCCACGGCGCCGTTCGGCTCGTCCCTCAGGCGAGGATCGGAGCCGGCTGCGGCGAGTTCGCCCCGGGGGCGAGGTCGCCGATCGACGTGTCGCGCAGCACCGCCGAGAAGGCGTCGTGCGCCTCTTCACAGGCGACCCTGAGCCGGCAGATCGCCGCGATCCGGCAATCGCCGTCGGCTTTGAGCCGACAGGGGAAGAGATCGTCCTCGTCCTCGAACAGACGCACCACCTCGAGCAGCGAGATCCCCCGCGCCGGCCGGCCGAGCAGATAGCCGCCACCGCGGCCGCGCATGCCCTTGAGGTAACCCGCCCGCATCAGGCGATGGCAGGCCTTCACCACCAACGCCTCGGTCAGACCCAGCGACTGCGCCATGCCGACCATCGTCACCGGATCGTTTCCCGCTTCCGCGCAGGACATCAGGATACGAAGGGCCCCGTGGGTGCAGGCGTTGAGTTGCATGAGAGATCTTTCCGGCGCGGTCGCCGTGGTGATCGAAAGCGCACGCGCTCCCGTTCTTCGACCCCGGGAACCGGGTCGCCGTTTCCTTGTACCGTCCCGACGGTCCGGCCGACAAGCTCGTGAGGTTGCGCATTCGCCGCGGTCGCCACATCAGGACGCCGGTGGCTCCTCGGCCCCCACCCGACGCTTCAGGAAGCGAACGAAGCGCATCGCCTCCGGCGAGGCCGGACCGGCGGGCAGGACGCAGACCGCCTGATAGGTGAGGCTCGGCGCGAACCGCCGCAGGATCAGTCCTTCGGCGCGGCGTCCGTTCAGGACCGGGAACGGATTGAGCAGGGTCACACCGACCCCTTGCCGCACCAGTTCGACCGCCGCGAGGGCCGTCGCCGCCTCCGCCACGATCTCGCGATCGACACCGTCGAGCAGCGCGTCGACCCGTCGCCGCATCGAGTGGCCGCGCGCCAACTCGACGAAGGCGAGACCGGCGAGATCGGCGGCCGTCACCATGTCGAGCGTCGACAGCCGATGTCCCTGCGGCGCGATCGCCACCATCTCGGAGCGGTGGAACGGCTCGATCCGGGTCTCGGTGTCGAGCATCACCGTGTCGGTCAGGCCGAGGTCGGCCGATCCGGCGGCGACCGCGACCGCCACGTCGGCCGAGGCGACGACCGAGAGATCGAGTCGCACGTCACCGTGACGGCGCCGATAGGCGGCGAAGATCGGCGGCACCAGCGCCACCGCGAAGGTGGGAGGCGCGGCGATCCGCAGCATCCGGCCGGCGGTGACGGCGCTGCGGCTCGACAGACGGTCGAGCGAGGCGAAGACGGTATCGAGTTCGCGGTCGATCGCCAGTGCGTCGCCGGTCGGCCGGAGGCCGCGGCCCGCCGTCTCGAACAGGCGCCGGCCGAGGCGATCCTCGAGGCTCGCCAGCGCCCGGCTGATCGACGACTGGGAGCGACCGAGGCGGCGCGCCGCCGCTGCCGTCGACCCTTCGGCGAGGGTGGCGCGCAGCGCCTCGAGCTCGGACAGGGTCGGTCGGCGGTCCCGCATCGACGGCGATGATGTACTCGATCGATCACCCGAGTCGATCGAGTACATCGATGACGCGGGCCTCCGCCGGCCGCATCGTGACCCGGTCTCGAGGGAGGAACGCCATGCTGCGCCTGGCCGCCTACACCGCCGTCACGATCGCCGTCGCCGCCCCGGCTCTCGCCCAGTCGATCAAGGGAGCGGTGCTCGATCCCAGTGCCGACAATCTGCGCGCCACCTGGGAGAATGCCCTCGTCACCGTCCCGGCCGAGACCCCGGGCGGAGCGCCGCAGCAGGTCAAGTTGAAGGACCTGCCGCCGATCGCCGAGCGACGTCGGCCGTTGGTGGTGTTCATGCACGGCTCCAGCGGCATCGCCGGCTTCGTCAAGGACTATCAGACCTGGCTCGCCCGCGACCTCGGCCTCGCCTCGATCGCCCCGGACAGTCTCGCCATCGCCGATCGCCTGACCTACCGGTCGCCGATCGACAAGCCGACCTACGAGCGTGTCCACGGCCTGCGTCTCGCCGAACTGAGATATGCCCTCGATCACGCCGCCGAGCTGTCCTGGGTCGACCCCGATCACATCGTCGTCGCCGGCACCAGCGAAGGCGCGGTGCCGGTGGCCCGTCTCGACGATCCACGCCCGGTCGGTCGCCTGCTCTACGCCTGGTCCTGCGAGAAGAACTACTTCGTCGAGGACGACCGTACCGCGATCCCGCGCGCCACCCCGGTCCTGGCGATCATCGCCGCCAAGGATCCCTATTTCTCGCCGATGAACCCGTGGAACCAGGGCATGTCCGTCACCGGAACCTGCACCGCGGCGCTGCGCGATCATACCGCCGCGACGGTGGTGACGCTGTCGACCGACAAACACACCGTGGTCAATTTCCCCGAGGCGCGGTCCCTCGCCGGCGACTTCCTCGAGCGCACCCTCGGCATCGCCCCGCAGCCCCGTCCGAAACCCTGAGGGTCGAGCGGCGCCGCGTGCTCCGCCGACGGGCGGATGCGGTGCGTCGACCTCTCCGCCGCTGACCTTGCCCCCGGTTTGTCCCCGTTCATAGCCAGAATCCGTTCCGGTTCTGGTCCTCTCGGGACCGTGCTGCAAACTCGTTCGGTGTGAGCCCGTCGAGGCTCGTGTGGGGGCGTTCGGTGTTGTAGTCCGTTCTCCACTCCTCGATGACGTTGCGGGCATGGGCCAGCCCGCGGAACAACGTCTCGTTCAGGCACTCGTCCCGGAAGCGCCCGTTCAGGCTCTCGACGAAGCCGTTCTGCATCGGCTTGCCGGGAGCGATGTAGTGCCACTCGACGCGGTTCTCTTCGGACCAACGCAGCATGGCGTGTGACGTGAACTCGGTGCCGTTGTCGCTGACGATCATCGCCGGCCGGCCACGCAGGACAACCAGCCGATCCAGTTCGCGAGCGACGCGTACGCCCGAGAGCGAGGTGTCCACCAGCAGCGTCAGGCATTCCCGCGTGAAGTCATCCACGACGACGAGAACCCGGAAGCGACGTCCGTCAACCAGCGTGTCGGAGACGAAGTCCAACGACCAACGTTGGTTCCGTCCTTGCGGGATCGCCATCGGAGCCCGTGTGCCCAGAGCCCGCTTCCGGCCGCCTCGCTTTCGAACCGTCAGCCGTTCCTCCCGGTAGATCCGGTAGAGCTTCTTGTGGTTCACGGCGACGCCCTCCCGTTTCAGCAGGATGTGCAGCCGGCGATAGCCGAACCGACGACGGATGGCCGCCAGCTCCCGTAGACGCGCCCGAACGCCTTCGTCGTCACCGCGCCGCGAGGCGTAGCGATAGACGCGCGGCGCCATCCCTACGAGCCCGCAGGCACGGCGTTGCGAATAGCCCTTCTTCTCGATCGCCCAGCTCACGGCACGTCTCCGCGAACCAGGCGTCAGAAGTTTTTTCCCATCATCTCCCGCAACGTGGCGACGTCGAGCATCGACTCCGCCAAGAGCTTCTTCAGACGTCGGTTTTCGTCCTCGAGGGTCTTCAGCTTCCGGGCGTCGGAGACTTCCATGCCGCCGTACTTCGATCGCCACGTGTAGAGCGTCGCGTCGCTGATGCCGTGCTTGCGGCAGACATCCGCCACCGGCATCCCGGCCTGATGTTCCTTCAGAATGCCGATGATCTGCTCGTCGCTGAACCTGCTCTTTCGCATCGTCCGTCTCCTGTCGACGGATTCCAGTTCAGAACGAGGACATCCCCAGGGGCAAGGTCACGACCTGTGTGGCTATGGTGAAGCGAAGGAGTGGGCCCTCGGCGCGGTCGAGGATTTCAAGCGGATCCGCGCTGGTGAGCCCGCTCATCTGGTCGCTGCTCTGCTCGCTGGCGCACCCGGCACCGGCAAGACCAGAATGCTGCAGTCCATCGCGAGGACGACCGGGGCCACGCTGGTCTCGGCCTCTGTTGCGAATTGGTTCGCCAGATCTGCGGGCGATCTGGATGCTGTCATCAAAGCAGCGATCGAGGATTTTGACCGGGCCCTCGAAAATTCGCCAAGTGTCTTGTTCGTGGATGAGCTGGATGCTCTGCCGTCGCGCGACCGGTTGAATTCGAGAAATGCGGATTGGTGGTTGCCCGTCATTACCGCCGTTCTCCTGCAAATCGACAGGCTCAAAGCATCGTCCCGCGCAGTGCTGCTCGTCGCCGCAACGAATCACCCGGACCGCATCGATTCCGCGATGATCCGACCCGGACGTATCGACCGCACCATCCACATGGTGATCCCCGAGGGAGCGGAATTGGCCGGAATCATCCGCCAGTACGCCCCGACGGAACTGACGGATACGGAGATCGCATCCGTCGTCGAGATCGTCGGCCGTGCGACTGGGGCGCAAGTCGTCAACTGGATCGAGACCGCTCGGCGTCTCGCCAAGCATGCCGGGCTACTCACATTCGGGTTCTCGCATCTCCTCGCCGCTGTCTCGCCGCCCGATCATCGGACGCCGGAGCAGATCCGCGACATTGCGGTCCACGAAGCGGCGCATGCCGTCGTCGCCCACGCTTTCGGTTTCGACGTCGAGCGGGTCTCCATCATCGGCGCCGGTCGTATCGGTGGCCTGACCTCGGTCGAGACCGAGAGATTGACGAGGCGCCAGGATTTCGAAGCCCATATCACCGTCGCGCTTGCCGGGAGGGCCGGAGACGAGCTTTTCGGCGGTGGCGCCGACGCCGGAGCGGAAGCAGACCTTCGAATAGCGACCCGCTTGGCAACCGTGATGCGGGCCACCGTGGGTCTTGCAGGGTCTCTCACCCATCACGATCCCGACCTGTTGGCGCAGAAGCTTCTCGTCGACCGGGGGTTCGCTGCCGATGTCGAAGCGGATCTCGGCAAAGCCAGGAACACTGCTCGCTCGATTCTCCAGGATCGGCACGACCTTCACGCCGCGATCGTCGATGCGCTCACAAGGTCGCGGGTGCTCGACCGACACTGCCTGGAACGCATTGTGAAGAAGTGGAAAGGGAAGAAGCGTTCCGAGAAAGTCCCGGCATACGTAACCCACACCCCCTGACGAGGGTGAAGACCTCAGGCAGATCCTATTGCGTTTCGATCTGCCCTACTCGATCAACTCATGCAGGAGGTTCAAATATCAATGAAAAAATTGTAGCCGAAAATATTCATATATTACCTGGATATTTTCGCCAATCACATGATCATGTCAGAGAATTTCGCCATTTCTGCGGACCAACAGCTGGAGTATGGCATAGATCAGCTCTAACATGAATTTGTTCAGCCCTCGTCAGAGGGCTGAATATGGTGAGATCGGAACATCCGGCTCGCCCGTATCGAAGAAGGTGGGAAGCCATGCCGCGCTCGGCGGCGGTCGTCTTCGACACGTAGACCGTCGCCAGCGCGGGATCGCGAGCCCTCTTGGGCAAACCTCCGACCGTTAAGGTCGAAACCGGACTCGAACCGACAGCACATGCTCTCGGAACGGGTCAGACAGACGGCACGAGAACCGGTGCCACCGTTCCAATTTCGGGCACGTGCTCATCTGCACGCGAACTGCCTCCGGTCGACTGGAATTTGAAAAACCCGCTCCCGGTCTCCTTCCGTGAAGTCGACGTGCTGGAGCGCTGGATGAAGCAGATGCTCGATGCCGTGTTGAGTTGAGGCGACGATGGCGAGGCGCAGACCACCGGAAAGACGCGATCCCGACGCACCCATGCGCGTGGTGCTCTACGCCCGGGTGTCGACCCCGGGACAGGCGGCTGCTGAACTGTCTATTCCCGATCAGCTCGCTCAGATGCGTTCCTGGGCGGAAAGGAGGGGTGCAACTATCATCGCCGAGTTCGTCGACCCGGGATTCACGGCGACCGACACCAATCGCCCCGGCTTTCAGCAGATGATCGACCGAGTGATGAACGGCGAGATACGCATCGACGCAATCGTCGTCCACTCGCTGTCCCGCCTCTTTCGCGACTCGATCGAGCAGGGCGTCCAACGCCGCAATCTCGCCAAGCGCGACACGACGATCGTCTCGATCACTCAGGAATTCGGGCAAGGCAACGAAGGCGATTTCGCCACTCAGATGATCGCCCTCTTCGACGAATACTCATCGAGGGAAACGGCGAAGCACGTCACTCGCACTATGAAGCTCAACGCGAAGGAAGGATACTCGAACGGTGGCGTTCCGCCCTTCGGGTATCGCCGCGTCGCGGCGGGGCAGAAGGGCGATCGAATCAAGTCGAAATACGAGGTCGACCCGGTCGAGGCGGAAATCGTCCGAACCATCTTCAAACTCGCAGTCGAAGGCGACGGGAAGTCAGGTCCCTTGGGGGTGAAGCGCATCGCCGACACGCTCAACAAGACGGGTATCCGCACCAGGAAGAGCAATCTGTTCACGACCGGTGGTGTCCACGAAATCTTGACCAGAGAAGCCTACACCGGAACGCGGCGCTGGAACGTTCGGTCCAGCAAGACCGGCGACTACAAATATGAATCGGACGTGGTCGCCTACGAGGTGCCGACGATCATCGAACTCGACGTGTTCGACCGTGTTCAGAAACTCCTCGCCGATCGTGATCCGCAGAAGTCGCCGCCCCGTTTCTCCGCGTCGCCGACCTTGCTTGGCGGAATAGCGGTCTGTGAAGCCTGCGGTGCTGCGATGACCGCACGGACCGGAACGTCGCGCAGGGGTGTCGTCTACCAGTACTACGCCTGCTCGGCTGCGGGTCGGAAGGGCACCACCGCCTGCAAAGGACAATGGGTATCGGCTCCCAAGCTCGACGACGCGGTCACCGAGGGGTTGGTCGAGCGCTTGCTCCAGCCCGCGCATGTCATGTCGCTTCTCGACGGCGCGATGAAGGCGCGTGATGCCGCGAGGGAGGCCGTCCATTCGCGAATTGCGGCACTGACGAAGGAGGTCAAAGAGGCGGGAGACAAGCTCGACCGACTCTATCAGGCTATCGAAGTCGGCGTCGTCTCCGTCACCGACCCGTCACTGAAGAAGCGGGTCGATGACACTGTCGCCGATCGCGACCGTGCTCAGGCTGCGCTCGATCGTATCTTGGCATCCGAAACGTCGGTGAAGACGATCGATCCGATGAAGGTGCAGATTTTCAGCTCCGCCATGGCGACGACGCTCCGCACCGGAGACGTTGGGGCGCGGAAGGCGTGGGTCAACGCCCTGATCGACCGTATCGTCGTCGGGAAGACCGGCATCCGTGTGATCGGAAAGAAGGACCTACTCGCCCGCGCGATCGACGCCGACGGCGATCTGACCCGCACCGCCAGACCGGTTCGCAGTTCTGTGAGTGAGTGGTGCCCAGGCCGGCTGCACAATATCAGATCAAGTAATTGATATTGCTTAATACGCTTCGTAGGATCTGCGAGATTACCACCATCGTTACCACCATCCCCCGCCGTGCCCCCTCCGCCGACCGCCGTCCCGGCCCTCACCACTGCCCCAAGCGGCGTAGGTATTCGATCGAATATGCGTCGCCATTGTGCGCCGCCCCGCCGATCATTGTGAGTAGGGCTAGCCCTCCCATTAGCGGCGGCTCGTCCCATCGCGCCGCCATCGCCAGCACCTGCGCTGCGAACTCGCGCTTCGGCAGCCTCGCCAGCCCGCGCACCCAAGCGGGATCGTGCTCATTGTACTCGGTGTTCTTGAGCGTGAAGGCGAGCTTCGCACTGAACACGTGAACGACCAGACGGCGCGGACGCTGCAAGGATATGTCCATGAGAATGTCGCGGCGAATGAGACGGTGATGACCGGCGAGGACCGTGGGTTCAAGGGTCTGCACAAGACGCATCACCATCACACGGTGAATCATTCGGCTGGCGAATATGTCCGTGACTTCAGGATCCATACGAATGGGATCGAGAGCGTTTGGCGCTTCTCAAGAGGCAGATCCTCGGCATTCACCATTGGCTGTCGCCGAAGCACCTGTCCCGGTATCTCGACGAAATGACGTGGCACTTCAACCGCCGTGATATGGTTGTCACCGACCGGATGAATGCATTGTTCGCTTGCGTCGAAGGGCGCTTGCGCTATGTGGATCTCAAGGCATGACCGGGGATCGAAAGACGGAGCCCCCGTTCGGACTGAACATGAATTTCGGGGAAGCGTTGAGGCGGTTCGCCAAGACCGATCCGAAGGAAATTGTCGAGAGCATCGAACGCTCGAAGCAAAAAAGACCGCCGGGGAATGAGCCTCCCCGACGGTCAGGACGTACGAAGGACGTCAGTTCGTCATCTGAGGGCCGCCGACGCAAGCCTGAAGATGACTAGCGCCAAGCGGTTAGAGGCCGCAGCAGCGCCAGTAGCCCGTTACCGACTCGACGCGACCATTCCGGACGCGCGAGTGCGGGCGGACCCAATGGCAAGCACGCTTGCTCATGGGCTTTCGCTCCATGTTGGACGTGCCGCTTGCGGGTCTCCGACAGATGCCGTACGATGTACGAGCAAATCAGACGTCTGTCTTCGTTCACGGGGTGGCACAACGAGCGCCCGTGAAGCGCCGGCAGATCCAAGGGGCAGCGGGCCAACGCTGCCCCTTTTTCGTACCGGGCACCCTCGCGATTCACCTTATCTTCGCATTCATACGGGCGCAAGGCCGCGATTGTGTATGGCGCAAAGAATCTCCGGATGCTAAGCTCTCCGCCAGAACGGACCGGGAGCAACTGAATGTCGGACGCCGCCTTGCAAAACGCAGAAGCCCGCCGCGATGCGCTTGCAGCGCAGATCAATGCGGCGCAGCAACAGATCGACGAATGGAAGCGGGATCTGCGGGACGTTGAGCAGTTCATCGCTACTTGGCACGCATATGCGGGGATGCCGAAAAAAGAGGGAGATGCGTCCGAAGGGTCTCTTCTCAAGGATGTCATTCTTGAGAAGTTGCGCACACTTCCGCCCAAAACAATCGTGCAGACCGCAAGCTCGCGCCGGTCACAAGGGAATTCGAAAAAGGAAGAAGTTGCCGAGGCCGCGCGGGATATCATCCGCGAACGCGGTGAGCCCGTGGGGCGCTCCGATCTCTACAAGGAACTGGTGGCGCGGGGCCTTCGCATTGAAGGCACGGACCCGGAAATGGTGCTCTCCACTATGCTGTGGCGTATGAAGGACCGCGTCGCTCGTCTCAAAAGCGGCGGGTACTGGTTGGCGGACGTGAAAAACGATGAAGTCGGCTATGACCCGAACCCGCCAGAGACCGAGGCGGAATTTCAGGTTCGTATGGCTGCCGAGTACCCTGATTTGGACGGTGGTGGAAGAATTATCCAAGATTGAGTGCGAGTTGCATATCGGCGACGAGCCCCGCCGCTGAGCCGGGCTTTTTTGTTGGGGGCGACATGGCAAAATATTGCGAGCCGATGCTGTTCCTTAGCAGGCTGCTGAAAAAAGCGCGGTCAACGAACTGATTGGAAGGCATCCCGCAAATGAAAGCGGCGTTTCGGGCGGCAGGCGAAATACAGTTCCCGAATTAGATCCTCTGCGGAACATGATCCTGTCGAGTTGAGCTCGAAATCGCTTTTTCAGAACCCTGTTAGAGATGGAACGGCCGTGCCTTTCCATTCTTCGTATGAAGAAAATGGATCACGTATGCCGCCCGCTGGATTGGAGCGGCAGTGGCGTTTTGTTGTTCGTCGAACGATCCAGAAAATATGGCATCTACTTTGCTGGGCTTGAGAGTCCCGTTGGCTTCTAGGACTTCAACCAGTCGGGTTAGGATGCTGATCGACGCGAGCACGACGGCTTCTGTATCAACGGCTCTGGGCTGCAAAATGTATCTCACGCGTACCGTGCAAATCAATGCTATACACAATCTATCAGATATGTCGCACATGTATATTCGTCCAAAAATTTCGGCATGTATTCACTCCTCTGGTGCGCCGCGCCAACCCGTCCCGGCCCCTTACCAGCCGATGCGGAAGCGGATGGCACCGCCGGCCCCGCCACCGTCGATCAGGTCGGAGACCGCGTAGCGCAGCGCGTCGCACGTGTGGTCGTCGCCGTCGCGAGGACGAGCGAGAATGCGATCCGTGCGGCGATCGCGCTGCCACTGGTAGCCGATCAGCTCGCGAAGCGTGCTCGGGCACGCGCGAGAGACGTAGATCGTGAATCCCCGCAGCCAGAAAATGCCGCGCATGACGCTTCCGGCGCTCTTCCTCGCTCCCCCGGCATCGATCCTGGCCCGCCGCAGGTCTTCGATCCGCTCCGGCTCGTGATCGGTCAGCAGCCGGCCCGACCCGACGAGCCCGGCCACCGCCGCAACGAGATCCGCGGTCGGCGCGTGCGTGACCAGCTCCTCCGTCACGAAGATCGTCCGCCGCTCGACGTCGACCACCGCCTTGACCAGTGCGTGCGGATCGGTGCCGCCCCGGCTGAAGTCCAGCCCGGCGACCGGCACGGCATCCGCGCCGATCGCGTCGTCCGGCGGCATCCCGGCGACGACGCTCGGATAGATCCGCGCCTCTGTCAGCGTCAGGTGCTCGCCGAGCCACGTGTGACGCGCCATCGCGACGTCACCGCCGCCCATCTCATGCACGAGCGAGTCGACGAGACCACCGCCGAAGAAGTAGGGGTTTTCGGTGTAACTCACCCGCTTCGCGACCGACCTCGGCGGCGGATTGGTCGTCGACAGCAGCGCCGCGTCGACCGGATCGGACTCGTCCTCGGGATTCAGCGTGTACCAGAGGCAGGCGCCCGGCCGGCGGATCGAGTGCGAGAGCTTGCGCAGCGCCGCGGCGGTGACCGACGCAGCCTCTTCGATCCAGCAGATGTCGGCGCCCTCCAGCGACTTCGCCGAGTCCGGCGATCGATCGAGGCCGAGAAAGGATATCCGCGACCCGGTGTGCCCATGGGTAATCGTCTGCTCCATCACCTCGAATTCGTCCTCGAGGCCGAGACGGTCGATCCAGTCGACGAGCAGCGTCCGCACGCTGGCGCCTATATTGGCCATGAATTGCCGCGCGCATATGATCCTCAGCCGGCGACCGCGCGCCAGGAGCAGCGTCGCCACGCCCGCCGACGTCGACTTCGACCCGCATCGCCCGCCCCACAGCGCGACATGCCGCCATTCGCCGACATCGAACAGAGGGCGCGCGGCCTCCGGTAGGACGACGTCTGCGGATCGAAGCGATTCCTCGAGGCGCTCCCTACCGCCCCCGGCCACCGCCGACCGTGCGGCCCCCTCTTCGTGAGGGTTTTCCCATGCCGCGTCGATTCCGAGCGATGACCACATCTCGGCGGTGGTGAGCACCCGGCCGCCGTCGACGTGAAGCCGGGACGGCAGGAAAAGGACCCGGATCGCGCGCCCGCCCGGCGACCCGGGTATGAGCATCCCGCCCGTCGCCACGTCGATCGTCGGCCCGGCCATCGCGGCGCTTTGCGGCCGCACCGCGTCGAGCCGGCTCGCCATCCTCCGCAGAGCCGCATAACTCACGGCTCGCCCTCCGGCCCGGCCATCGGCTCGCCACCCTCGACGGCGCCACCCCGCGCAACGACGGCATCGACGCGCTTCGCCAGCTCGTCGGCGAGGACGATCGACCGCGCCTGCTCGATCATCGCCATCGCCTCGCGCCCCTCGGCGGCGGTCATCTCGCCCTCCGCCACGAGACGCAGAACGTCGGTCGCCGCCGATCTCAGCCCCGCCTCGGTCAACTCCCCAGCCGGCAGCAAGAATGGCGTCAGCGCCGCTCTCTGCCTCGGCAAGATGTGTTTGAGCAGCGCCGTCACCACGGCCGGTTCACCCTGCGCTGCTAACTTCAACGCCATCGCGACGACCTTCGATCCGCCCGCCTCGGCGAGCCGCTTCTGTGCCTCGATCGTCGTCCGACTGAGTGATCCCTTCGGCCGACCCGGGCTGCCCGAATTGCCGGGAGCGAAACGCCCCTTACTGTCACGGTCGGCGTGCGGCGGCTTCTCCTCTGCACCACCCTCTTCGGACTCGTCGGCATCTCCACCGTCGATGCTCGACACCACCCCGCCGGGCTCTTCGACACCACCCTCGGCGATGACCGGCGATGACCGGCTCGTAGAGTGCGTGAGGGAAAGGAAGGTGAGGAGGCTCATTGGTCCTGTCCTATTTTGCCGCCATGTCGGCCTGCCGACGAGCGCAGGCGGGGAATCGGATGAAATCGGGTTGGAGCAGGGTGGCAGTGAGACAGTGGGTTTAGGGGGTCAAAACCCCCATACGCGGGCGCACACACTCTCTATCTCTTCCCCTGTGGTTTCTCCCGCCCGTGAGAGATTTGACTACTAAACCCACTTTCTCACTGTGACGGCCCATTGTTTTGGTGTCTCGAAATCGCCGGGAGCCTTGATTGATGGTGAAAACAGCACATTCTTCCCTCCACTGTTTCCACTGTTTCCACTTTCTTCCTCATTTCTGCCCCCGCACTCGCACCAGCTCATAGGATGCATACCCGTCGAGCAGTTGCTTCCGTCGGATCAATTTCACCCCATCGAAGAGGTTGCCCTTGAGGCTGGAGAGCTTGGACCGGAGCGTCCGCCACCGCATCTTGGCCGGGTCGCCCGGCGCTCTCGTGATGTCGTCGAGCAGCTCGGCTAGCCGGATGATCGCCGGCCGCTTGCCCTCGTTCGCCGGCATCGGCACGCCCCACGCCGCCGACCGCGTGACCTCGTCGTGGTATTTGTGGAGCGCCGCATGGGAGAAGCAGATTCGGGGGTTCGTCCCACCCCCCACGGTGTAGTACTCGCCGACCGCCTCCCACAGAACCGCCATCAGCTCCTGGTCGTCGCCGACCTCGAGGACGTCGGCCTCGTCGGATCGCGTGAATTCGAGGATGTCGACGCCCATCAACCAGTGCAGCGCATCGCGGACGACGCTCCCGAAAGCGCCGAAGCCCGCATGATCAGGCAACCACCCGTGCGCCCTCCGCCCCCCGGGGAGCCGATCCGCCTCCTCTCTCGCGATGTGGTGAGCCCGCATGACGATGAGCGCGTCGCGGACGATCTGCGGCCGCTCTCGGTGAATCTGCTCCATCCTCTCCTCGATCGAGATCGGCCGCGCGCCTCCGGCGATCGGGGGCGACACGGGCGGGGAGAAGGGGGTCCAGACCCGACCGAACCGCAGCGCGGCCGCCTCGGCTTCGGGATCGTATCGCCGCTCGCCCGTCACCGGGTCGACGACGAAGCCACCGCCGGCCGCCCGCTCCGGCATGCGCGGAGTCTCCTCTGGCGAGATGATTCGAATATCGATCGTCCGCCTCGGCCATTCATTGGCCGGAGAGACGTTGTTGCCGTTGTAAAACCAAAGCATAGATTTCGGTTCGATGCGGATTTGCGCGCTCTCGCCGAGTGGTCGGACGTCGACCGACTTTTCCATGATCGCCGAAAGGGCGGATCCAATATTCGGAAAAACGCCAATTACATTGTCATATGAGATCACTTCTGCATTATCGAGAAGGGCCGCCTCCGTCCGCTTCGACATCTCGTCGTTGGTTCCCTGTGACCACGTCAAATTGACCCGCTTCGTCTCGTGTCCGACGCCCATCGCAATCATGATGTCGACAAGCTTGGACTTGCCGCCGCCGCTCCTCGGCGACGTGACGGCGAACATCGGCGACCTCGGCACCGCCGGCCGCGCCACTCCGGCGAGCACTGCCCCCAGGGCTGCGACGAGGCCGAAATCTTCGTCGAAGTAGGTCCCTTCGAAGTAGCTCATGAGGCGCCATACCGCCGATTGAGCCGCCTCCCGCGTCGACGGCAGGTCGCCCATCGCCGCCGGCATCCCGAAAGACGGCGTCAGCCAATAGCCCGCCCGGTGATAGCCGCGCCCCTCGACGATCTCACCGCCGGAGCCGAGCGAGGGCGCGCGCAAGATCCCCTCCAGTGGCCTCGCCCGCTCTCTCGCGCTGGCGCTCTTGGCGCGAAGCTGACGTTCGAGGAGCGCGTCGGGCGCCTTCATCCACTCGACGACGAGGACCAGTTCACCGCGCTCGGCGGCGATCACCGCGTCCTCGGTCCCTTTGAGGCGAGCCCGCGAGCCGTCGTCGCCGATGATGACCGTGTCGTCCGGGTAGAGCCCGGCCGGGACGCGGCGAGAGGGCGGCGCGGCGTCGCGGAGCAGCTGCACCGGCTTCCACACGTCCGGCTTGTCGGGCTTGCCCTTCGGAGGCCCCATGTTCAGCTCGACGGGATGCGCATCGCTGATCGTCGCACTCTCCCGCCGACGCCAGCATCCGACGCTCTCGCCGCGGCTCGCCCTCGTCGTCCTCACGAGTGCGACGTGTCGACGGCATAGATTGACCAGCAGCTCGCGCCCGTCGCCGCCGGTCGGTGAGACGATCTCGGTGAGCGATCCGCGCACCGACAGGTGCACGAGCTGCCCTCTCGACCGGAACAGGGCGCTCTCGCGCTCCAGCAGCATCAGGATGCAGTCGACCGATTGCGTCTCCTCGCCGGGCTGCCACGCGACGATCGGCTTGTGACTCCTCACAGCCGCGATCTCACCGAAGGCCGCCGAATTCGCCATTTCCTCCCCCTCCTCGTCGATCGCCGCCGGGACCGTCACCCCCGCCGCCGGCTGCCCGAACAGCACGCCGATGTCGAGCAGCGCCCCCACTGTCGGAACTGCCGCCGGCTGCACCTCGACGCCCCAAATTTCGCTCATCGAAAGCGGGCCACCGCTCGCCTTGGACCCCGGCGACGACTTCGCGACGCCGTCGATCAGCCCCCACTCGATCGCATCGAACAGCCGGTCCATCTGCCCATCGTCGAAATCGGCCTCTGCTCCGGCCTCGCGAAGCGCCTCGTCGAGCGCGTCCTCGGCGATCCCCACGGCCGCCGACCACCCCAGGCGACGAGATCGCACCACCGCGCCGATCTTGAACGAGAGGTCGTTGACCGCGTTGCGCAGCTCGTCGACCGCCTCGCCATCGTCTTCGATTTCGAGCGCGGCCTCGGCCTCGGCGCGGAACATTCGAAGGTGCTGCTCGACCGCGGCTCGGCCGGCTTCTCCCCCGTGACCGCGCGCATAGCCGTCTTCGCCGAGATCACCGGCCCCGACCACCGCGATTCCGTCGACCGACACGACCTCGTCGCCCTTCCGCTCGACGGCGCGCCTCGAGCCGCCGCCGCCGCCGATCAGCGCGACGGAGTCACTGCACGACCTGATTCCCCAAGAAATCGCATCCTCTACCGTGCGCCAGTGCTCGATGGGCACGGCGTCGTGCGCCGCCTCGACCGCGGCCCCGTGCGTCAACAGCCGATGCCGAACGAGCGCGCCGAGCTTGCCGCCGAAGATGAGCGCGTTGTTGTGATAGGAACCCGGCCCGGCGGCGGCGTCGAATTCGCTTCTGAGCAGGGCGACGATCGACCGGCCGCGTCGCCCGTCCTCGCCGAGCGCATAGCCCGCGGCGTCCGCCTCCTCGGCAGAGAGCAGCGCCCATCCGCCGTAGGTGGCGAGCCCGCCGGCCGTCCAGGTCGGTCGGTCATGACCGGCCGGCGTGCCCGTGACGTTCACCTCGCCGGCCGGCGCCACCGTTCCGCCGGCCGACCTCGCCGGATCGACCCTCCCCAGCTCGTCGAGCAGGCTGTCCGGCGCCACCGGAAGCCCCTCGCCGGCCGCCAAGAAGTGCGCGTAGGCGCGAATCGCCGCCTCTTCGTCGAGCCCCTGGACCGCAGGCCCCGCGACCAGCCATCGCCGCCCATCGGCCCGGATTGACCCCGGCAGGACCACATAGCCGCCGCCGCTGCCGCCGCCGCCCGGCCCTCGCACGTCGACGCCGCGCGATCCGAGTGAGGACCGATTTCCCCATTCACGACCGGGCGGGAGCCCGATCGGCACATGCGCGCCCCCGCCCGCCGTCTCGACCCACGCCTGTGGCGCGATTCCGTGCCGCCCGAGTAGAGCGGCAAGCTCGGCGACCCCGTCGACGCCCTCGTGGTGTCGGTCGCCGTCGAGTACCAGCACGCGGCCACCCTTCAGTGCGAAGCCGATCAGCGCCGTCGGCCACATGGTCCACCACGCCGAAATCTGCGCCGCGTCGACCACGGCGTCGGGCCACCCGGTGATGAGCGGGCGCTTCGTCGCGGGGTCGCATGGGAAGACCTTCAGTCCGGCCGCCGCGTAGATCGCCGCCGCGACGGTGGGGGCGGTGATGTGAGCGGGTCCGCCGAGCAGCGCGGTCATAGCCCGTCCTCCACCCGCTCACTGGCCAGGGGCAGGCCGATTTCGGCTCCGGCGAATCCCGCCTCGGCGAGCCTTTGCATCAGGATTTCCCGCGCCTCTGCGGCCGTCCTTCCGAGCGTCGTCACGGTGACGCCGCCGCCCGTGACTCGCACCCGCCGGCTCGCCAGCTTGAGCCCCTCACGCCGGGCAATCCGCTTCATATGCCATCGGCGAGTGCGGCCCGGATCGCGGCGATATGCCTCCTCCAGCTCTTCCGCGAGCCGCTCTTTGAGGAGATGCCACGCCACCTCGGCCTCGGCGACCGTGGTCTCGCCCCCGTCGAGACCGACGTGAAGCATCTTCCGATGCCCGTCGAGCCGCGGTAGCTGGCCGTCGAGTGGCGCGATGAAGTATCCGTTCGCCCCCATCGTCGCGCCCCTCAGGAGGCGCTCGACGCGCTCGTCCGCCGCGGAGAATTCGGCCCGCGCGCTATCACCGCCGAACGGCCGCCGCCCCTCCAGGAAGCCGCCCATCTCCGCCAGTGTCTGCCCATCGATCACGGTCTCGGCTCCCGCCGCTTTCGCCTTCTCTGCGGCCTCCCGCCGTCGTCGCGCTTCACCCATGGGGGATGCCCTCCGCGCCCGAGATGGCGATCTCGGCTCGGTGCCAGCGGCCATTTTCGCCCTGCACCATCTCGTAGGTCGGCCGATCGTCGACCCGCCAGAGGGCTCTAGCCCCTCGCCGCCCTCGCCGATGCAGGGCGAGGCCATTGGCGAGCCTGCAGCCGACGCGGGAGTTGACCACGCCCGACAACCAATGACGTGCGCTCGAAACCCGACGACACACACCGTAGTTCTCGACGAGGTCGAGCAGGCTACACGCCGCAGCGATCGCGTCCCGCCGCAGCTCGGCCGTCTCCGGCTCGGTCGACGCATCCTCGGACTCGCTGCAGAGCGTGTCGCAGGCGTCGAGGATGACGGCGAAGGTCAGCCCCTCGTCGTTGCCGGCGATCGCCTGGAGCCACCACACGACATCGGCCAATCGCCGCGTCGCCTCGATGCCGAGAAGGATGCGTTGGTCGGCCGGCAGCTCTTCGGACGTCGGGGAACAGCCATAGATCGGCTTGTGACCACCACTCAGTTCGTGCCTCATGCACTCGATCCATGTGGGCGCAGTTGTTCCGCCGGCAGCCCGGCCGAGGGCGCCGTTCAACAGCCATGTCATGTCGGAAATCCTCACCGGCCGGTGTCGAATTCGATTGAGGAGCCCCGCCGGCCGTGTAGAATCGGGCCATCCTCACCGCATTTCGGAGCGCCCGGCCGCAGCCACGGTCGGGCGTTCGCTCATCAGGCGCGACGTCGGCCGGTGGACACGTCCGCCGGTGGCAGTGCGGAGAGAAATCGACGAAGTTCGGAGGTCTCGACGTATGGTCGGCCTCTCAGCTGACGCGCGGCGAGCTGCCCGGACCTCACCAGATTGTAGTAGGTCGACCGGCACACGCCGAGCCGCCGGCAAACCTCGTCGACCGTCAGCAACAGCGGCTCGGGCTGCGCCTCCATCATCGCTTCGTGCATGGCTAACCGTCCCTGCTCATGACTATGCATGAGTGGAGGCTTTCACGACCTGACGATGGGAAAAACCGCAATTCGAAACTACTTTTTACTTGTTATTTTTGCTTACGCGGACGCCCCGCCGGCTTCGCCACCCCGCGCCAGAGGTCGCGAAATTCCGCGTCCCCTTTGCACCGCGCGGATATCATCACCCTCACGCTCTCGGACGTGTAGCCGAGCGACTTCGCCAGCCGAGCACACCACTCCGCGTGGCCGAGCGGGGAGGAAAAGCCGTGCTCGCGATCCCGCGTGAGACGGTCCTTCAGGTCGTCGAGCCATTTCGACCGCAGCTCTTCGATATGACGGGTGATGGCCTCGTCGATGCCTGCCTCGGCCACCGACCGCACGGCCTCCGCCTGGATGCCCGGACCCCAATCGATGCCGCCGTCCTCCGGCTCTTCGTAGCTGTCGGGCTCGAATCCGCCGTCGAGCGCCATCGCCAGCTCGCGCGCCTCATCGCAATTCTGCCAGCCCACCGGCCGCCATCCCGGCCGCCGTTTCATTTCGCCCTCCCGGTCGGCAGCGTCACCACCTCGGCGCCGCGCTTCATCGTGTCGAGCCTGTCGCTCCACCATCGCGCCAACTCTCGACGCTCCTCCTCGAGGCTGTGACGGCCGTAGGCGCGTCGCACGTCACCACCGCCGATCGCGTGGCCGAGAGCCATCTCGATCGCGTCCGGCGACCACCGCCCCGATTCATTGGCCATCGTCGAGAAGGTCGATCTGAAACCGTGTGCCGTCACCTCGCCGGCATCGAAGCCCATTGCCCGTAGCGCCATGGTGAGCGTGTTCTCGCTCATCGCCCGGCCGGGTCGCCCCATCGCCGGGAAGACGAGATCGCCGGCCCCGTCGACCCGCCGGGCGGTGGCGAACTTCCGGTGTTCGCGCATCGTCTCGACGACGTCGGGCGCGAGCATGACGCGCACGGTGCGGCGCTGCTTCGTCCGGCCGGCCGGCAACGTCCAGACCCCCGCGTCGAGATCGAATTCTCCCCACGTCGCCCCGCGCACCTCGCCCGGCCGCGTCGCCGTCGCGATCAGCAGGCGCAGCGCCACCGTCACCGGCGACCGCGAGCGTTCGGCCGCATAGTCGTCCATCGCCCGGAGCAGTTCGCCGAGGCGCTTCGGATCGAGGATGGCGGCCCGATGCTGCACCGTCGGCGTCACTAGAGCGCCGCGCATGTCGCGCGTGGGATCGGACGTCGCCCGGCCGGTCGCGATGGCGAAGCGGAACACCTGCCCGATGGTCGACCGCAGCCGGGTCGCCGTCTCATACCGTCCGGCCGCCTCGTCCAGGCGCAGCACAGCGAGAATTTCCGGCGGCGTGATCTCGCCCACCGGCCGATCGCCGATCCCCGCGCAAGCCTTGTCGAGCAGCCACCGCCGCTTGGCGAGCGTCGTTGCGGCCTTGCCCTCGCGCGTCAGCTTGTCGAGCAGCTCGTCGGCGACCACGCGAAACGTCACTGCCCGCCCGGCTTCCGCCTCGCGCGCGACCCGCTTCCGGTCCTGTAGCGGGTCGGTCCCCCGCTCGACGAGACGGCGCGCCTCGCGCGCCAAGTCCCGCGCCTCCGCGAGCGAGATTTCCGGCCACCTGCCGAGGGGCAGGCTGCTCCGCTTGCCGCCGATTCGGTAGTCGACACGCCACGTCTTCACGCCGCTCGGCAGGATGCGCAGCTGCAGCCCGCGACCATCGGTCAGCGTGCGAATCTTCGGCCCCGGTTTGGCGGCTTGGATGGCGGTGGTGGTAAGCGCCATGGCGAGCATCCTCGAAAATCGTCTCTGACCACCACCATTACCACCGAATTTGGTGGTCAGCCACACCCATACACAATCACCCACACACACCGCTGGACACCGCGGACCATTGAAAAAGGGGGCGTTTCCGCCCCCCTTGTCCGCCTATTTCGCCATTCCGGAAGTGAATTGTGGTGCCCCAGGCCGGACTCGAACCAGCACGCCCGCGAAGGCAACAGATTTTGAGTCTGCCGCGTCTACCATTTCGCCACTGGGGCAGGCGGGCGGCATATTAGACGGGAGCCGCGCCGCGTCAACGACGACCCCGCACTCCCACACATGAAAAGACCGAACCCCACCCGATCGTCCGCCGCCGTGATCGGCCGCTCCGCCGCGGCGCCGGCGCGAGGCGTGCGGGTTTGGTGACCTCTCGACGGGCGCCGCGTCGCCGGTCGTGTCGAGGAGCGCCGACACGACGGTGGCGGGTCGGCGTCGTTCACTTCCACGAGACGTGCGACGGACGCTCTGGACGCGCGCCCCTCGCCTCGGTTACACCCCGCTCGACCACGCGCCGCGCCCGCCGCCGCCCTCGGACGAGGACCGATGCTGAAACGCCTCTACGACTGGACCCTGTCGCTCGCCGCCCGCAAGACCGCGGAAGCCTGGTTGGCGATCATCGCCTTCATCGAGAGCTCGGTCTTCCTGGTGCCGGCCGACGTGCTGTTCCTGCCGATGGGCCTCGCCCGGCCGGACCGCATCTATCGCTACGCCTTCACCGCCACGGCCGCCTCGGTGCTCGGCGGCATCGCCGGCTGGTATCTCGGCTGGTACGCCTTCGACACGCTGGCGATGCCGGTGCTGGAATTTTATCACAAGGTCGACGCGTTCGAGCGCTTGCGCCGCGACTGGGGCGATTCGGTCCTGCTGCTGCTGATCACCTCCGGCCTCGCCCACCTGCCGCCGATCAAGGTCGTGACCATTCTGTCGGGCGCCGTCCACGTCGATCTGTGGCTCTTCGTCGGCTCGGCGATCGTGGCGCGCGGCGCCCGCTTCTATGCCCTCGCCTGGGCGCTGAGGAAGTGGGGCGAGCCGATCCGCCATTTCATCGAGACCCATCTCGGCCGCGTCGCCGGCGCTCTCGCCGCCCTCGTGATCGCTCTATGGGTGGCGTTCAAACTGATGGGCTGAAGGGCGCGGCGCCCACAACCGAGAGGGACGACGGATGGACCTCCTGCACACGAAGATCGCCGACATCGATCGCCCGCGCGAGAGCATCGTCCTGCTCCTCGGGCTCGGAGCGATCTTCTCGGTCGGCGCCGCCTGGAGCTTCGAGCTCGCCGGCTTCGTGCCCTGCAAGCTCTGCCTGATGCAACGCATGCCCTATTACTTGGCGATACCGCTCGCCTTCATGGGCTGGGGCGTCGAGCGCATCTCCGGTCCGGCGTGGCTGACCCGCGTGGTACTGCTGGTGCTCGCCGGCCTGTTCCTGTGGGGCGGCTCGGTCGGCGTCTATCAGGCCGGCGCCGAATGGGGCTGGTGGCCCGGCCCCGCCGACTGCGGCGCAGCGCGCGGCGGGACGATCCCGACCGCCGCCGGCGACCTCCTGGGCAGCCTCTCCAAGGTGAAGATCGTCGACTGCACCAAGCCGCAGATCCGCATCCTCGGCCTGTCCTTCGCCGGCTTGAACGTCATCGCCTCGAGCGGCCTGATCCTCCTCGCCTTCGCCGGCATGATCGCGCCCGCCGCGCCTGAGCCGACGCCTCACGGCTCCAGTTCGGTGTCCCAGTAGAGGTAGTCCATCCAGCTGTCGTGCAGGAAGTTGGGCGGGAAGTGCCGGCCGGCGTCGTGCAGGTCGTGCACCGTCGGCCGCCACGGCAGGTGCATCGGGTGCATGCCGGCTTCGCGCAGGCTCTTGTGGCCCTTGCGCAGGTTGCAGGGCGAGCAGGCGGTCAGCACGTTCTCCCAGGTGGTCTGCCCGCCGCGCGCCCGCGGCACCAGATGGTCGAAGGTCAGATCCTCGCTCGACCCGCAGTACTGGCACTGGAAGCGATCGCGCAGGAAGACGTTGAAACGGGTGAAGGCCGGCTGGCGCGTCGGCTTGACGTAGGTCTTGAGCGACACCACCGACGGCAGGCGCATGGCGAAGGACGGCGAGTGGACCTCGACGTCGTAGTGCTGGACGATGTTGACCCGGTCCATGAACACCGCGCGGACGGTGTCCTGCCAGGACCAGAGCGACAACGGATAATAGCTGAGGGGGCGAAAATCGGCGTTGAGCACCAGAGCGGGATGCGATCTGGACGGCACGTGGATCGTCAAAGGCGCACCTCTCGTTCGGCTCCGTCTCCGGTACCGTCCGACGAGTGGCCTCAGACAGGAACGCGCACGGCGAGGCCCGGACGCCGGCGAACCATGGCGAGAGTGTACAGGTGAGATGTCGGCCTTGTGAAGCCGATCCGTCCCGTTTCGGGACACCTCAGCGCGGCGCGCCTTCGCGCCCGTCGCGGCGGGCGGCGTAGTAGGCCCAGAACAGCCGCGCCGCCACCCCGCGCCACGGCGCCCACGCCGCGGCGATGGCGCGGCAGGCCGCCTCGTCGGGTCGATCGCCGAGATCGAAGGCGTCACCGACGGCGTTGCGGAGCGCCAGATCGCCGCCCGGCCAGACGTCCGGATGACCCGCGCAGAAGAGCAGGAACACCTCCGCCGTCCAGGGACCTATCCCCTTGATCGCGACCAGCTTTTCCGTCGCCTCGTCGACCGGCGCGCCGGCCACCGCCTCGAGGTCGAGCCCGTCCGACACCGCCGCCGAGATCGCTCTGAGCGTCACGACCTTCGGCCGCGACAGGCCGGCGCCGCGCAACGTCTCGTCGTCGTGGGCGGCGATCGCCGCCGCGTCGACCCGCCCACCGAGCGTCTCCTCGAAACGGTTCCAGATCGACGTCGCCGCCTGGGCCGAGACCTGTTGGGCGACGACGATCCGCGCCAGTCCCTCGAACCCCGGCGGCCGGCGGCGCAGCGGCACCGGCCCGGCGATCGCCACGACCGGCTCGAGACGCGGATCGATTCGCGTCAACTCCACCAGCCCCGCCGCCACGTCCTCGTCGTTCTCGATCCGCCGCATCGCTCGTCCCCCCGTCGCGTTCGACCATAAGCCGAAGCGCGGCGTTCGTCTCGCCGGGCTCGCGATCTTCGCGCGGAGCGGTTAGGAAGATGCGGACGACCACCCGCGACCCCGCCCGATGACGCCCGTCTTCCGCTTCGCCCCCAGCCCCAACGGGCTTCTGCATCTCGGTCACGCCTATTCGGCGATGCTCGACCATGCCCTGGCGCGCGGTCTCGGCGGCCGCTTCCTGCTGCGCATCGAAGACATCGACACGACCCGCTGCCGCCCCGAATTCGAGGCGGCGATCGAGAAGGACCTCGCCTGGCTCGGGATCGGTTGGGACGAGCCGCCGCGCCGCCAGTCCGATCATTTCGACGCCTATGCGCAAGCCCTCGAGCGGCTGGAGGCGGCGGGCCTCGTCTATCCGAGCTTCCTCGGCCGCGGCGACATCCGCGCCCGCATCGCCGCGCTCGAAGCCGACGGCCGCCCCTGGCCGCGCGACCCGGACGGCGCCCCGCACTATCCCGGCGACGAACGCGATCTCGCCGCTGCCGCCCGAACCGAGCGCATGGGTCGGGAAACGCACGTCGTCTGGCGCCTCGACACGGCGAAGGCGCTCGCCAGGGTGGGGCCGCTGTCGTGGCGGGAGACCGGTGCCGGACCGCACGGCGAGAGCGGGCGGATCGAGGCGCATCCCGCCGAATGGGGCGACCCGGTGCTGGCGCGTTGGGAAGTGCCGACCAGCTATCACCTGTCGGTCGTCGTCGACGACGCGCTCCAGGGTGTCACCCACGTGGTGCGCGGCCGCGACCTCTTCCATGCGACGAGCCTCCACCGCCTGCTGCAGCGGCTGCTCGATCTGCCGGAGCCGATCTATCACCACCACCGCCTCGTCACCGACGCCGGCGGCCGCAAACTCGCCAAATCGGCCGCCGACACGGCGCTCGCCCACCTGCGCGAACAGGGCCACACACCCGACGACGTCCGCCGTCTCGTCGACTGGCCGGCCACCGCCGAAGATCTTCCGCGACTTAACCGGGCGTTGAGGGAGTGGGCCTAGATTGGCCTCCTCGAAGAGGCTCGCCTCGGAGATCGTCGATGTCCCGCCACGCCGAACCGCCGCTCGTTCCCTCGCCGCGCCCCGCGGCGCTCGACGGCCTGCGCGTGCTCGTCGTCGAGGATCACGCCATCGGCCGCATCCTGCTCCAGGCCATGCTCGCCGGCCTCGGCATCACCGCCGCGCTCGCCGGTTCCGGCGAGGAAGCCCGGGAAGCGGTGCGCACCCATGACTTCGACGTGGTGCTGATCGACCTCGGCCTGCCCGACGTCCATGGCGAGGACCTCGCCCGCAGCCTCGCCCGCGATGCCCGACCGGCCTTCGTCGCCGTCACCGGCCGCGAACGACCGAACGTCCTGCCGGCGATCTTCGCCGACTGGCTGGAGAAGCCCTTCTCGGTCCGCGAGTTGCACCACCTGCTCGCCGGTCTCGTCGCCGGCGTCGCCCGCTCCGCCTGACGGTCGGCTCAGCGCGCCAACGGCCGACCGTCGACGAGAAGCGTCGGCCGACCGCCGTGCTCCTCCACCTTCCACGACCGCACCCGGCCTTCGAACACCTTGCGATAGGCGCCACCGCTACCGAGGTAGACTTTCAACAGGCAGCCCGAGCCGTCGCAATAGGGTTCCGGCCGACCGCCGCACGACGCCTCGGCATAGTCGAGCACCACGTCCTTGCGGCCGTCGCCGTCGACGTCGCGCAGCGTGACGAAACGCATACCGTACCCGGTCGAGGTCTTGCAGTTCTCGTGCTCGGTGCGGATCAGCTCGCCGGTCAGCTGATGCGGCATGTCCTCGGCCGATGCGGCGCCCCAGAAGAGCGGCGAGACGAGGGTCGAGACGAGGAGGACGGCGGAACGCGGACGCGACATGGCGAGACGACTCGGGCGGGGAGCGAAAGGGACGAACCGTCACCGCCTTAGCCGCGAACGTCGACGCCGTGAAGAGCCCTCGTGACGCCGCCCCGCCACGCCCCCGCCGACCGACTTTAAGCTTAATGTCGACAATGCCGTGTATTCGAGGGTAGGATGCGAGATACTTGCACGACCGTTCCAGTCCTATCCTCCGGACGAGAGATTCCATCATCGTCCGGCAAGTCGTCGAGGATCTTCGCGATGCGTTTCTTCGCCCTGACCTTCGCCCTTCTCTGCGGCATCCTGGGCCTCGTCCGTTCGGCCGAAGCGGCCGCCGTGGAAGCTCGGATCCACGTGTCGTCGCAGCGCATGGTCGTCCTCGTCGACGGCATCAAGACCGGCGAATACGCCGTCTCCACCGGCAAGCGGGGCTACCGGACGCCGCTCGGCAGTTACAGGCCGACGCGCATGCACAAGAAATACTACTCGCGCAAATATCACAACTCGCCGATGCCGAACTCGATCTTCTTCAACGGCGGCATCGCCGTCCACGGCACCTACGAGACCGGACGCCTCGGTCGACCCGCCTCGCACGGATGTGTGCGCCTGCACCCCAGGGATGCCGCGGCGCTCTTCGGACTGGTCCGCAGCCACGGCATGGAGAACAGTCGCATCGTCGTGACCGAATGAGGCGACCGCCCCGCCACGGCGATCGATCCGCGCCGGGCGCGGGCGGCCCCCGAAGACTCGGCGGACGACCCTTTCGGCGAACCGTGTTAAACAGCGGATCGATACCGCCGGCCGAGGTCGATTCTTGTCGCTGTCTCCGAGATCCCTGATCGAGCGCTACCTGCCGGCCGGACCGGCCCGCCGCCTCGCCACGGTTCTCGATCGTGTCGCACCCCCGGCTTCGCCCGGGGATGCCGCCGCCACCGGCCACATCGCCGCCAGCGCCTTCTTCATCCGCGTCTTCTCGGCCGGTCTCGCCTATGTCAGCCAGATGCTGCTCGCCCGCTGGATGGGCGGCTTCGAATACGGCGTCTTCGTCGTCGTCTGGACCCTGGTGATCACCCTCGGCGTCGTCTTCGCCTTCGGGCTCGAGCAGTCGGTGATCACACTGCTGCGCAAATACTCCCACGACGGCGATCACGGCGCGGCGCGCGGCCTGATCCTGGCGTCCCGCCTCTACACCTTCGTCGTCTCCGGGCTGATCGCCGCCCTCGGCTGCGCGATCCTGTGGCTCCGCCCCGATCTCGTCTCCGACTACCGGCTGGTGCCGATCTTCGTCGCCGCGGTCTGCCTGCCGATCTACACCGTCGCCGAGATCCAGGACGGCATCGCCGTGGCGCAGGGGTGGCCCGATCTCGCTCTGGTGCCGACCTTCGTCGCCCGCCCGGCGACGATTCTCCTGTTGATGGCCGCCGCCTTCGCCGTCGGTCTGGAGATGACGGCGGTCAACGCCTGTTGGGCGGCGGTGATCGCCACCTGGTCGGCCACACTCGGCCAGTCCGTCGCCATCGGCCGCCGCCTCGCCGCGGTCCTGCCGCCGGCACCGCGGCGTTACGATTTCGCGCTCTGGGTGCGCCTCAGCGCGCCGATGTTCCTGGTCGACAGCTTCCTGGTGCTGCTCAACAGCATCGACATCCTGCTCGTCGGTCGCTACGCCGAACCCGACCGCGTCGCCGTCTATTTCGCCACGGTCAAGACGCTGGCCCTCGTCCATTTCGTCTACTACGCCGCCAAGGTCGCCTCGGCCAAACGCTTCGCCTCGCTGTGGCACGCCGATGCGCAGGCCGAACTCGCCGCCTTCGTCGCCGAGATGGTGAAATGGACCTTCTGGGCCTCCCTGGCGATGTCGATCGGCGTCCTGATCGTCGGACGCCCCCTCCTGTCGCTCTTCGGGCCGACCTTCACCGAAGGCTTCCCCATCCTCTTCGTTCTGGTGCTCGGCGTCCTCGCCCGCTCCTCGGTCGGCCCGGCCGAGACGTTGCTGTCGATGGCCGGCCAACAAACCTCGTCGGCGTCCGTCTATGGTCTCACCCTGGCGGTCAGCCTCCTGTTGAATTCGCTACTCATTCCCATCTACGGTATCTGGGGCGCGGCCGTCGGCACGACGGTGGCGATGATTCTGGAGTCTGTCGTTCTGGCGATGGTGGTGCGGCGACGCCTCGGCCTGAACGTCTTCTTCCTGGCGACGGCGCGGCGGGCCTCGTCGTCCGAGTGAACCGATTGAAGGAGCGATCTCGCCATGACCTCGACCGGCACATCGGCTGCGGAAGCCGGTGGTGCACCCCTCGGTCCCCGACCGACGGGTCGCGCCGGGCGCGGTCACGCCGTCGAGGTGCAGGAGTTGTCGCTGGTCGAGGCGGTGCCGTTGCGCGCCGCCTGGAACGATCTCCTCGCCCGCGCCGTCGAACCCGATGTCATGCACGGACCCGACTTCCTGATCCCGGCGCTGGAGACCTTCGCCCCCGACGCGCGTCTTCTCGTCGCGCACCGCGGTGATGGCGTCGGCCGTCACCTCGTCGCGGTGATGGCGCTGTGGACCCCCCGCCTCGGTTTCGGTCTCACCGGCCGGCTGCCGACCGTCTTCGCCAACGAGTTCGCCCCGCTCGGCACGCCACTCGTCGACGCCGACCGCGCCGAAGAGATCCTCACGGCCCTGCTCGCCGCGATCTCCCGCCGCGACGGCGGCGTGGTCTTCCCCGACCTGCCGCTCGAAGGCCCCTTCGCCGCCGTTCTCGAACGGGTCGCCGAGACCGCCGGCCATCAGATGATGGTGGTGGAGAGCCACATCCGCGCCTGTCTCCGCGGCGGTAGCGACGGCGAAGCCTTCTTCCACGACAACATCCGCCGCAAGCGCCGCAAGGAATGGCGGCGACAGTGGCGGCGCCTCGCCGAAACCGGCCCGGTTCGCGCCTCGATCGCCCGCGGCGCCGAGGCACGTGACGCCTTCGCCGACTTTCTGGTGCTCGAGGCCTCCGGCTGGAAGGGCCGGCGCCGCACCGCGCTGGTTCAGAACACCGACGTGGTGCGCTTCGCCGAACGGGTGATCGACGGTCTCGCCGACAGCGGCCACATCGTCGTCGACCGCATCGACCGCGGCGGCCAACCCCTCGCCATGCTGGTGTGTTTCGGCGCCGAGGGTCATTGGGTCAGCTGGAAGACCGCCTACGACGAGGCCTTCGCCGCCTACTCCCCCGGCGCGCAGGTGCTGTTGCGCGCCACCACCCGTTTCCTCGACGAGGGCGAACTCGTCGAGGTCGACAGTCTGGCGGTCGAAGACCATCCGTTGATGAACCACATGTGGCCCGACCGCCGTCGTATCGGCACGGTGGTGGTCGGCTTCCCGGCGCCGTTGCGCCTGCCGCTGCGCCTCCGGCTGCAGGCGGCCGAACTCGGCTCCTATCTGGCGGCACGACGCACCGCCCGCCGCCTGCGCCGGCTCGTCAACAGCTGACGCGAAACCCGCGGGCTCGCACCGAGCCGTCGACGTTTCCGCCGTTTCGAAACATCGCCGGCGACGGCGGCCTCGCCCCGGCGTCGGCCGATGGGCGGTACGCGCGCGAAATCGGGACGAGACCGAATTCCACGAGGCAGATGTCATACCGAGCCCATGATGTTCCGACCTCTTCGGAACTTCATGGGCGAAGGCGAGCCCGAACGGGCGTCGGCCGGTCAGGCCGAAACTCACGAAATTCGGACGAGTCCGAATTTCGTGAACCCGGTATCACTCGCCGCGGTCGCGAGCCCGGGCTTCCGCCGCCGCCTCGTCGCGCACCTGTTCGCGGAAGAAGCGGCGGATGACCTTGCCGGTGGTGGTCAGAGGGATGTCTTTGACGAACACGATCTCGCGCGGGTACTCGTGCGCCGCCAGGCGCTTGCGGACGTGGGCGCGGATGTCTTCGACGAGCGCCGCATCCGTCGTCACGCCGGGCTTCGGCTTGACGAAGGCCTTGACGATCTCGGTGCGGATCGGATCGGGCTTGCCGACCACCGCCGCCAGCGACACCGCCGGATGTCCGGCGAGGCAATCCTCGATCTCCGACGGGCCGATGCGATAGCCGGCCGAGGTGATCAGGTCGTCGTCGCGCCCGACGAAGAAGAGATAGCCGTCCTCGTCGGTCATCCCCTGGTCGCCGGTGGTCATCCAGTCGCCGATGAACTTCTCCGCCGTCGCCTCGGGCTTGCCCCAGTAGCCGAGGAACATCACCGGATCCGGCCGCTTCACCGCGATCTGTCCGGTCTCCCCCGGCGGCAGCACATTGCCCTGATCGTCGATCACCGCCACCGTGTGGCCCGGCGTCGGCTTGCCCATCGCCCCCGGCCGCGTCACCCCGGCCGCGCCGCAGGCGCCGACCACCAGATTGCACTCGGTCTGGCCGTAGAACTCGTTGATGGTGAGGCCGAGCTCGGCACGCGCCCAGTCGTAGGTGTCGCGACCGAGCATCTCGCCGCCCGAGCCGACGGTGCGCAGCTTCAGCGAGGCACGATCCGGCACCGGCCCGGCGCCACGCAGCAGCTTCAGGGCGGTCGGCGGGATGAAGGCGTTGCGGATGCCCTGCGTGGCGATCAGCCGCCACACCGCATCCGGATCGAAGCGCTCGAACCGCGCCGCCACCACCGGAACGCCGAGCGTCAGCCCCGGCAGCAGGATGTTGAGCAGACCGCCGGCCCAGGCCCAGTCGGCCGGCGTCCAGATCAGGTCGCCCGGCTGCGGCAGGAACTCGTGGGCGAACTGCACGCCCGGCAGATGGCCGAGCAACACCCGATGGGCGTGGAGCGCCCCCTTCGGCTGACCGGTGGTGCCCGAGGTGTAGATCATCAGCGCCGGATCGTCGGCCGACGTCGTCACCGGCTCGAAGCGATCGGAGGCCTCGGCGAGGAGGCGATGGAGATCTTCCGTCCCGTCCGACGGACCGTCCACCGTCAGAACCAGCTCGAGCCCCGGCAGCTGGTCGCGGATCTCGGCGATCTTGGCCGCACCCGCCCGATTGGTCACCACCACCCGCGCCCCGGCGTCGCCGAGACGATAGGCCAGCGCTTCGACGCCGAAGAGATCGGCGAGCGGCAGCGCCACCGCCGCCATGGCATAGACCGCGATGTGGGTGATCGCCGTCTCCGGCGACTGCGGCAGCAGGATCGCCACCCGGTCGCCGCGCATCACGCCGCGCGCCGTCAGCAGATTGGAGAGCCGATGCGCCGCCTGCGACAGCCGCCCGTAGGTCCAGCGGTCGATCGCGCCGTCGGCCCCGACGTGGATCAGCGCCACCCGCTCGGGCTCCACCGTCGCCCACTTTTCGCATGCGTCGACGGCGATGTTGTAGGCGGGCGGAACCCGCCAACGGAAAGCCGCGGTGATCTCTTCGTAGGTCCGGCCGAACGGCAGCATGCGCCTCTGAACTCCCCCCTTCGCCGGCACTCCGCGATGCCCGAAAGCCGCGTGACCGGATCATATCGTGTCGATCTAGCAGGGCAATGCCACGCACGTCGCACCGTCGTCGCATGGCTGCATCCAGGAAAATGTCGAGGCCCGCCGGGAGGAGCGGGCCTCGCGATCGATCGGAAAGAAACGGATCATTCGTAGACGCGGCAGACGCGACGGGTGCCGATCACCTCGCCCCAGCGGTTGACCCGCTCGACCCGATGGCAACGGCGCACCGGCTCGGCATAGGCCGGCTGCGAGGCGATGGCCGAGCCGATGATCAGGCCGGTGGCGAGACCGCCGGCGCCCCAGCCCCAGCCGTGATGGCGATGGTGATGATGGTGCCACGGGGCGGCTTCGGCCGTGCCGGTGGAGACGACGCCGGTGGTGGCGACGGTGAGGGCGACGAGGGCGGCGGTGAGGATCTTCTTCGAGGTCGACATGGGGGCTCTCCTTGGGGTCGGGAGAAGGCCTCGTTTCCGGCCTTCTTGTCCGTCTGTCGCGCCGGCGGTCGATCCGGTTCAAAGCGAAGGCGATTTTTTCGCAGGTTTTTTCATCGCCGCCGATCGGGGGAGCGCGCTCGTCGCCGCGCATGCCCCGCCACGTGAAAAGGCCCGCCGGGGGGAGCGGGCCTCTCGATCGATCGCGGATGCGACGGGATCATTCGTAGGTGCGGCAGACGCGGCGGGTGCCGATCACTTCGCCCCAGCGGTTGACCCGCTCCACCGTGGTGCAACGGCGCACCGGCTCCGAGTAGACGGTCTCGGCCTCGGCATAGGCCGGGCGCGAGGCCAGCGCCGAACCGATCACCAGACCGGCGGCGAGACCGCCGGCGCCCCAGCCCCAACCACCGCCGTGATGATGATGCGGGCCGGCGAGCGCCGAACCGGTGGAGGCGACGCCCGCGGTGGCGACGGTGAGGGCGACGAGGGCGGCGGTGAGGATCTTCTTCGAGGTCGACATGGGGGCTCTCCTTGGGGTCGGGGCGAAGGCCTCGTTCTCGGCCCTCTTGTCCGTCTGTCGCGCCGACGAGCGATCCGGTTCAAAGCGAAGGCGAAGTTTTTTTAGTGCCGGTCCGGCGGTCGCTCGAACCGCCGCGCCCGCCCTGCGCGGCCGGCCGAAAACGACACCGCCCCGCCCTCCCGACAGGAAGGCGAGGCGGTGTCTCGGAGCGAGGCGACCTCAGCGGGCGCGCTTGGCGACCGCCCCGACCGCCGCTTCGGCATCGACCAGTCCGGCGCCGAAGATCGGGTCGCGGCCCTTCGGACCCAGATCGATCGCGGTCGCGGCGAGGATGCGCCGCGCCTCGTCCGGCGTCAGATCGGCGCGCTTCTCCACCAGGAGCGCGACGACACCCGATACTTCCGCGGCGGCCACCGAAGTGCCCGAGGTCAGGTCGTAGCCGCCCTGCGGCGTCGCCACCACGATGTCGACCCCCGGCGCCGTGACCAGCACGTGACCGCCGCGATTGGCCGCCGGCAGTACCCGATCGTCGGGATCGCTGGCGGTGACGGCGATGACGCCCGGGTCGGCGGCCGGGAAGAGCGGCGGCGATTGCGGTCCGGCGTTGCCGGCCGCCGCCACCGCGATGACGCCGCGGTCGCGCGCTGCGCCGAGGGCGCGCGAGAGCAAAGTGTTCGACGGTCCGGCGAAACTCATCGACACGACCCGCGCCCCGCTCGCCACCGCCCAGTCCAGGCACTTGACCACGTGGAAGGTCGAACCCTGCGCCACGCCGTTGGCCGCAGGCGGACCGAAGGCGCGGGCGAGGAGCAGCCGCGCCGCCGGCGCCGCGCCGGAGAGGCGGACCCGCGCGGCGACGGCACCGGCCATCGCCGTGCCGTGGACGCCCGGCACCGCCGCGACGCCTTCGAGCGCGTCATAGGTGCCCTCGATCGCCCCGGCGAGCTCGGGATGGGTCTCGTCGGCGCCGGTGTCGATCACCGCCACCAACACGCCGGCCCCGAGCGCCCGCCCGTGGGCGGCGGGAAGACGCAGCTTCTCCGCCGCATATTGCCCAGGAAGCGGCTGAGCCGGCCGCGGCGCGGTCGGCGAGCCGGCGGTGGCGACGACCGGTGCGGCCGTCGTCTGCGGCGCGACCGCGGCTTCGGCCGGGGCCGGAGCCGCGCCGGCCGGCACCGCAACCGGAATCGGAGCCGGCGCCTCGGGCGCCGGGGAGGGCGCGAGCGCCGGTGTGGCTTCGGCGGACGACGCCGGGGGAGGCGCTACCGCTGCCGCGGGCGCCGCGACCGGCGTCGGCTCGGCGCCGGCGGTCTGTTGCAGGGTGTAGACCCAATTCGGCTGGGCGAAGGCGACCGATCGCTCGCGCTGGAGGCGGGTCAGAATCTGCGGCGTGGTGCGACCGTCGCGGGCGCGCACCCGGTGCAGCGTCGTCCCGGTGAGGTCGAGCGGCTCGCTCGCCAGCACCTCGAGGCCGAGACGGCGAGCCAGCGGATCGATCGACCCGTCGCTCTTCATCTCGATCAGCACCTCGCCGGCGACGAAGCGCGTCTCCGAGCGCGGCGGCACGCGGATGTTCGAGGGCGGCGTACGCTGCGCCTCGCGCGGCGGGCGCTTGCGCGGCGGCGGGGTGTCGCCGCCGCCATCCGACGGCGGCGCGACCCGGACGCGGCGCGGCGGCGGCGCATCGTCGTCGTCGCTCTCGATCACCCGAACCCGCCGCGGCCGATCCGAGCGCGACGGCGGTGCCTCTTCTTCGGCCCGCGCGCGCTGCGCCGCGGCGGCCCCGAGGAGACCGAGACCGATGCCCAGCCCGATCGCTCCGCCGACCCCCAGGCCACCGCCACCTCGGCGCGGACGAGGCCCGTCGCCATAGATCGGCGGCCGATTGTCGAAACTCTGAGCGACCGCCTCGACCGTCGGTACGAGGCACGCGAAGACCGCCAGCGCCACGCCCGCGAGCAGGCCGCGGCGCGGCGCGAAGCGGCGCCTCGACATCGCATCGGGTTCGGATTTCTCCCGCATCGTTCCCTCCTCGACTTCTCGTTCGAACCGACGACCCGTGGCCGGCCCGGGCGGCGCCTCACCGCACCGCCTGGACGAAATTCACCAGACCCGTCTCGGCCTTCATCGCCGCGGCCACCGCCGCCGCATCCGCACCGGGAGCGAGCCGCAGGCGATAGAAGCCGTTGGCCTTCGGCCCCTCGGCGAGGCTCGCGCTGTGCCGCTTCAGGAAGGCCGAGACCGCCTCCATCTTCGCCTCCGCGGCGAAGGCGACGAGGATCGACGGCCCCATGGATGTCGTCTCGCCCTGCGAGGCGGTGCCGTAGTTCGACCCCGCCCGCTCGCCGACGAGACCGGTGAGCGCCACCGACTGGATCGCCACCAGCGCCACCACCGCGGCGGCCGCATAGGCGAGTTTGCGCGGCGCGAGGCCGGCGAGGAAGTCGCCGAGCCGATCCATCAGCCCGGCCTTGATCGCCGCGAGCGGTCGCGCCGGCTGCGGCATCGCCTCGATGCCGGCCATCAGCTTGTCGAAGGCGCGCGCCGAGGCGGGCAGGATCGCCTCGTTGGCGGCGATCGTCTCGGCCATCTCCTCGCGCACCAGCTCGAGCCGGCGCGCCAGTTCGGGGTCTTCGGCCAGAGCCGCGTCGACCCGACGCTTCTCGGCGGGCGCGAGACGCCCGTTGGCGTACCAGGGCAGGAGATCCTCGATCTCGCCACGGCCCTTTTCGGCGATCGTCTCGTTCATGGCCAACCTCGATCGATACCGGCCGCCTGGAGCAGCTCGGCGAGTTTCTTGCGGGCGTGGAAGAGGCGGGTCTTCACCGTTCCCTCCGGGATGCCGACGATCTCCGCCACCTCCTCGACCGAGGTCTCGTGATAGTAGACGAGATCGAGAACCTCGCGGTGCTCCGCCGTCAGCCGCTCCATGCAGAGCCGGATCACGGCTCCCTTGTCGGCCTTCTGCGAGATCACCTCGGGCGTGTCGGCGTCGTCGGCGATGCCGGCGGCCCATTCCTCGTCGAGCCCCAGGTCGCGCCGGCGCCGGAGCGCCGAGAGCGCCTTGAAGCGGGCGATCGACATCAGCCAGGTCGTGACCTGCGATCGTCCCGAGAATGTGCCGGCGTCACGCCAGACGTCGAGAAAGGTGTCGCTCACCGCATCCTCCGCCACCGCCTCGTCGCGGACCATCCGCAGCACGAAGCGATGGATCTTGAGCTGGTGCCGCGAGAACAGCACCCGCATCGCCAGTCGGTCGCCGGCGGCGATCCGTTGGAGGAGATCCTCGTCCGAATTCGTCGTCATGTCCGGGTCCGTGCCGACCGTTCGACCGTCTGTCGCGGCGGCGGGGCAAGAGGTTCAAGTCGATCGCGAAAAATCTCGCACCCGGTCGGTCGACCGCCGCGGCGGCGCCGACCCGTGCGTGAACGATAGGTCGGACCGAGCCGTCCGGCGAGCCGAAAATCACGGGAAGATCGCGCGACGATCGGCGTCCGCCGGTTCGCCTCCGCACACTTGCCAATCCTCGATCGAGGGTCGAGGATCGCGCCGGACCGGACCGGCCTCCGCGGGGCACCCGCCCGGAGGGCGCCGGCGACGGTTGGAGGACGCCCCACCATGACCGACGATCTGGGCCGAGGCCGGCGCCGCTGGAACGGCTGGGGCGGCGAGGGAACCGACTTTCCGCTGAAGCCGAAGGCCCTCGCCTTCCTCGCCGATCGGCTCGGCGGACCGGGCACCCGGCTCCCCGACGCCACCCTCGACGCGGTGATCGCCCGGGTGCCGCCCTCGCGCCTGCCGCTCCACCCGCTGGTCTCGACCGACCCGGAGACGCGCGTCCGCAACGCCCGCGGCCATTCCTTCCCCGATTGGCTGGCTCTGCGCTCCGGCCGCTTCGAGCGCTTCCCCGACGGCGTCGCGCTGCCCACCACCGGCGCCGAGGTCGGCGACGTCCTGCGCTGGGCCCATCACGCCGGCTTCACCGTGATCGTCCGCGGCGGCGGCACCTCGGTCGCCGGTCACGTCGACATCCCCGCGAGCGCCACGCCCGTCCTCGTCCTGTCGCTCGAGCGCCTCGATCGGCTGATGCACCTCGATCCCGAGAGCCGCATCGCCACCTTCGGCGCCGGCGCCACCGGCCCGGCGATCGAGCGGCAGCTGGCGACCCGCGGCTTCACCCTCGGCCATTTCCCCCAGTCGTGGGAACTGTCGACCGTCGGCGGCTGGGTCGCCGCCCGCTCCTCCGGCCAGCAATCGCGCCGCTACGGCCGCATCGAACAGCTCTTCGCCGGCGGTCGCATCGAAACTCCACACGGCTCTTGGCGGCTGCCGTCCGTCCCGGCCTCGGCCGCCGGCCCGGACCTGCGCGAGATGGTGCTCGGCAGCGAGGGCCGCATCGGCGCCCTGACCGAGGTCGACCTGCGCGTCACCCCCACGGCCGAGCACGAGTCCTTTCACGTCGCCTTCCTGCCCTCCTGGGAGGCCGGCGTCGCCCTCCTCCACCGGCTGATCGACCGCGAGGTGCCGCTGTCGATGATGCGGCTCTCCAACCCGCACGAGACCGTCGCCCATCTGGCGCTCGGCGGCGACCATCCGCTCTTCGCCGTCTTCGATCACGCCGTGACCGCCCTCGGGGCGAAACCGGGCGCCCGCACCATGTTCACCTTCGGCGTCACCGGACCGAAGCGGCGGGCGCGGCGGGCGCTCTCCGAGGCGCTCTCGGCGATCCGCGGCTTCGGCGGCGTCACCCTGGCGCACGGCGCGATGGGAAAGATCTGGGAACACTCCCGTTTCCGCTCGCCCTATTTCCGCAACGGCCTGTGGGAACACGGCTATTCGGTCGACACGGTGGAGACCGCGGTCGACTGGAGCCGGGTCGACGCGACCATGGCGGCGGTCGAGACGGCGATCCGCACCGCCGCGGGCGGCGAACCGATCCTCGTCTTCTCCCACCTCTCCCACGTCTACGCCCAGGGCTGCAGCGTCTACACCACCTACGTCTTCGCGAACGCCGGCGACTACGACACGCTGGCGTCGCGTTGGCGTGCCCTGAAGACCGCCGCCTCCGACGCCATCGTCGCCTCGGGCGGCACCATCAGCCACCAACACGGGGTCGGCCGCGATCACGCTCCTTGGCTCGTCCACGAGAAGGGCGATCAGGGCCTGGCGGCGATCCGCGCCGTCGTCGACGCCTTCGACCCCGAGCACCGGCTGAACCCCGGCTGTCTCCTGGAGGATTGAATGCTCGGCCCGCGCCCCACCCTCGCCGACCTCGCCGCCGAACGCTTCGACCTGATCGTCGTCGGCGGCGGCATCTCCGGCGCCGGCATCCTGCTCGAAGCGGCGCGTCGCGGCGTGAAGACCCTGCTGGTCGAGCAGGCCGACTTCGCCTCCGGCGCCTCCTCGCGCTCCTCCAAGATGGTCCACGGCGGCTTACGCTACATCCCGCAGGGCCGGCTCGGCCTCACCCGCGACGCCCTCCTCGAGCGCGAGCGCCTCGTCGCCGAACTGCCCGATCTGGTGATCCGCCAGCCCTACGCCTACGTCGTCCGCCGCGGCGTCTTCCCCGGCCGCTGGCCGCTCGAACTGGTGCTCGGCCTCTACGACGCCATGGCCGGCATCCGCGACCACCACTGGCTCGGCCGCGACGCCACCCTCGCCCGCATCCCCGGCCTCGCACCGGAGGGTCTCGTCGGAGCCATGGTCTACACCGACGCGCTCACCGACGACGCCCGGCTGGTGCTGCGCATCCTGCACGAGGCGGCGGCCGAGGGCGGACGCATGATCAACCATGTGCGGGTCACGGCGACCCGGCAGGGTGCCGACGAGTTCGCCGTCGAGGTCCACGATACGCTCGCCGGCACCACCGCGACGCTCTCCGCCGCCCGGGTGATCCGCGCCGGCGGCCCCTGGGTCGGCGAGGTGGCGGGAGAGGCGAAGAAGATCCGCCCCTTGCGCGGCAGCCACCTGTTCTTCACCCGCGACCGCCTGCCCCTGAGCGATTGCGTCGCCGCCGCCCACCCGCGCGACCGCCGCCCGGTCTACGCCTTCCCCTGGGCGGGCGCGACCTGCGTCGGCACCACCGACCTCGATCACGCCACGCCGCTGTCGCGCGAGCCGCGGGCGACGGTCGAGGAGATGGACTATCTCCTCGAATTCCTCGCCCGCGAGTTCCCCGAGCGACGGCTCGGCCGCGACGACGTCATCGCCACCCAGGCCGGCATCCGCCCGGTGGTGCCCTCCGGCAAGGGGCTGAATCCGTCGCAGGAGAGCCGCGACCATTCGGTCTGGCATCACGGCGGCGAGGTGTTGGTCGCCGGCGGCAAGCTCACCACCTTCCGCCTCATCGCCCTCGACGCGCTCGCCGCCGCCGGTCTGATCGACGCCGCCGAACGCAAGCGGGCGCGACGCACGAAGGAGCGCCTCTTCCGCCACGCCGTCGCTTTTCCCGACCGTCTCGGTCATCCGACCGCGCCGCTCCCCGAGGGGGAGGCGCTGATCGAGGCGTTCGCCTGGACGCTCGACCACGAGATGGTCGGCCGGCTCGACGACCTCCTCGCCCGCCGCCTGCGCCTCCTCCCCGCGCGTCCGGCGGCCCTCGTCCCCCTCCTCGCGACCATCGAACCGTTCTGCCGCGACCGCCTCGGTTGGGACGCGACGCGCTGGCACGCCGAGGTGGCGCGGCTCGCCGAGATCGCCGAAGATGTCTACGGCCTGCCGACGGGGGACGTTCGCGCAATTCGAGGCGACGGTTTTCGGCCTTCGCAGCCGCCTCCGAATTCGACCGGGCCAGAAGCCGTCATCCCCGGCCGGAGCGAAGCGGAGGGGAAGGGGATCCGATGATGTTCCGTCGAGTCGAGAGGCCGATGGGTCCCCTTCCCTCGCCTCCGGCTCGCCGGGGACGACGGCCGAGTTCGGGGCAACGAAGTCGAAAAGTCGAGGCTCCGGCGAACGGCGTGACGGTCCCGACGGGGGAGAGGGCGGCATGAGCGAGACCAAGGACCTGCTGCTCGCCATCGATCAGGGGACGCAGAGCGTCCGCGCCATGATCTTCGATCTCGAGGGCGAACTCGTCGCCAAATCGCAGGTCCACATCACCCCCTATTATTCCCGGGCGCCGGGATGGGCCGAGCAGGACTGCGAGTACTACTGGGCCAATCTCTGCCACGCCACCAACGAGCTGTGGCGTGCCCATCCCGACCTGAAGGCGCGCGTCGCCGCCATGGCGGTGACCACCCAGCGCGCCGTGGTGGTGGTGCTCGACGAGGCCGGCGAACCCTTGCGCCCCGCCATCGGCTGGCTCGACCAACGCCGGACCAAGCGCTACCCGCCGCTCCCTCTGTGGCTCGAGGCCGGGCTCCGGCTCGCCGGCCAGCGCCGCACCGTCCACTTCTTCCAGTCCAAGGCCGAATGCAACTGGCTCGCCGCCGACGAGCCGGAGACCTGGCGCGCCACCCGGCGTTTCCTCTTCCTCTCCGGCTGGTTCAACCTGAAACTGACCGGCCGCCTCTGCGACGCCGTCGGCTCCCAGGTCGGCTACGTCCCCTTCGACGCCAAGCGCCAGCAATGGGCACGCGCCATCGACTTCAAATGGAAGCTCTTCGCGGTTCGCCGCGACATGCTCCCCGAGCTCGTCCCCTGTGGTCAGTCGATGGGCCAGATCACCGCCCGTGCCGCCCAGGAGACCGGCATCCCCGAGGGTCTGCCGGTCTATGCCGCCGGCGCCGACAAGGCCTGCGAGGTGCTCGCCGCCGGCGCCTGGACGCCGGAGACGGCTGTGCTCAGCTACGGCACCACGGCGACGATCAACACTTCGAGCGGCCGTTACGTCGAGCCGATCCCCTTCATCCCGCCCTTCCCCGCCGCCGCCCCCGGCCGTTACGACGCGGAGATCATGGTCCAGCGCGGCTATTGGATGGTGAACTGGTTCAAGGAACAGTTCGCCGCCCGCGAGGTGATCGAGGCCGAACGCCAAGGCGTGCCGCCCGAGGTGCTGTTCGAGCGCATGTTGGAGAAGACCCCGGCCGGCAACATGGGGCTGATGCTGCAACCCTTCTGGAACCCCGGCGTCAAGGTGCCGGGCCCCGAGGCCAAGGGGGCGATGATCGGCTTCGGCGACGTCCACGAGCGCTCGCACATGTACCGCGCCATCGTCGAGGGCATCGCCTATGCCCTGCGCGAGGCGGCCGAGCGGCTGGAGAAGCGCAACGGTGTCAGGATCGAGCGGCTGCGCGTCGCCGGCGGCGGCTCGCAGTCCGACGCGGTCATGCAGATCACCGCCGACGTCTTCGGCCGGCCGGCGGAGCGGCCGCACACCTGGGAGACCTCCGGCCTCGGCGCCGCGATGAACGCCGCCATCGGCGCCGGCTTCTACCCCGACCACGCCACCGCGCAGAAGCGCATGAGCCGCCCCGGCCGCCTGTTCGAGCCGAAGCTCGAGAACGCTCGGCTCTACGAGCGGCTGTACCGAGAGGTCTACGTCGAGATGTACCCGCGTCTCGCCCGCCTCTACCGCGCCATCCGCCACATCACCGACTATCCGCGGCTCGACTGAGCCCACCGGCGTCGCGCGGCGCGCCGGATCAGCGGGCGCTCTTGTCCGTGGCGGACCCACCGTTCTCGGCGGTGTCGATGCGCATCAATGTGTCGAGATCCTTGCGGCGGGCCTCCACCAGGGCGGCGGCGAGCCGCCGCAGTTCCGGATTGTGGCCGCGCAGGCGCTCGGCCTCGGCCAGAACCATCGTGTCCTTGTAACGCGTGATCAGCGCCTCGACGAACAGCCGATCGAGGTCCCGGCCGTTTCGGCCCTGCACCGAGACCGTTTCCTCGTCGCCGTCGGAGGACCGCAGTGTGCTGGTGAAATGATAGACTTCCAGAAGCGCCGCCGATCCGATGATCGCGGCGATGACGATGTTCTTCGTCTGCATCGTGCCGATCCGCATCTCGCCCGGCCGTTCGAAGCGGTCGGGTCACGTTTCCCCATGTTTCTCCGCAACATGCCTCGGGACCGGCGCGACGGCAACGGGGTCGTGACGATCGCGGTCAGAAGAACGCCTGCGCCGGGATGCGTTCGCGTTTGCGGATGTCGGAGGCGTCGATCAGCATCTGGGCCGCCCAGCGGTGGACGTTGCGCTGGCGTACGATGTCGCGCATCAGCACCAGCCGGTCGCGCTGCTCGCTCTCCGGCATGGTCAGCGCGGTGGCGAGCGCGTCGGCCATGGCACGGGTGTCGTAGGGGTTGACGATCAACGCCTCCGAGAGCTCCCGCGACGCCCCGGCGAAGCTCGACAGCACCAACACCCCCTGCTCGTCGTCGCGCGCCGCGACGAATTCCTTGGCGACCAGATTCATGCCGTCGTGCAGGCTCGACACGACGCAGACGTCGGCGGCGCGGAACAGTTCGTAGACCTCGCGTTGATCGTGGTGACGGATGACCAGCCGGATCGGCTGCCAGCCGTCGTCGCCGTGACGGGCGTTGATCTCCTTGGCCAGCCGCAACGCGTCCTCCTGCAGGGCGCCGTAGGTGCCCAGCGTCGATCGCGTCGGCGCCGCCGCCTGGACGAAGACGAAGCGGCCCTTCCACTGCGGTTGGCGGGTGAGAAGTTCGTCGACCGCCGCCATGCGGTCGAGAATGCCCTTGGTGTAGTCGAACCGCTCGATGCCGACGGCGAGTTTCGCCGTGTCGGCGAGCCCGAGCCGCGCCCGCACCGCCCGACGGCACTCTTCGACCGGCGCCTGCGCGGCGAGCGCCGCCGGCGGCCATTCGATCGAGATCGGATAGGGCCGGACCAGGGTGTCGCGGCGCCCGAAGGTGACCGAATCGTGCTCGCGATCGATCCGGCTCTCGACGAAGCGGTCGACCGCCTCGAAGAAGTTGTTGCAGTGCTGGCGGGTGTGGAAGCCGAGGATCGACGAACCCAGCAGCCCGTCGATGATCTCCGCCCGCCACGGGCAGATGCCGAAGGTCTCGGCGTTCGGCCACGGGATGTGCCAGAAGGTGATGATCGTCGCCTTCGGCAGGCGCTCGCGGATCATCCGCGGCAACAGCGCGAAATGGTAGTCCTGGACGAGGACGATCGGAGCCTCCGAGGTCGCCTCCGCCACCACCGTGTCGGCGAAACGGGCGTTGACCAGCCGATAGCGATCCCAATCGGTTTCGCGGAAGGTCGGCCGGACGAAGGCGATGTGGCACAGCGGCCAGAGCCCTTCGTTGGCGAAGCCGTAGTAGTAGCCCTCGACCTCGTCGTCGGCGAGCCAGACGCGGCGCAGCGTGTAGTCGGGATGCGCGGGCGGCACGCGGATGCGGTCGTTCGCATCGACCGTCTCGCGATCCGCCGAGCCGGAGCCGTGGGCGATCCAGGTGCCGCCGCAGGTCCGCATCACCGGCTCCAGCGCCGAGACGAGACCGCTCGCCGGCAATTGCAGCTCGACCGCCCCCGAGGCGTCGTGATTGTGGATGTAGGGCTCGCGGTTGGACACCACCAGCACCTCCGCACCCGGCAGTTCCTCGACCAACAGCCGGCGCAGCGTTTCCGGCGACCAGTCGACGTGAATGCCCTCGGAGTGCTTCTTCGCCGTCTCCGGCTCCTGGATCGACGCCTGGAAGTCGCGCCCCGGCGGCGAGCCCTTGCGCCCCGGCCGGACCGTCGCGCCGAGATCGCGCGCGCCCGCCAGCGCCGCCGTCACCGACCGTGTCCATCGCCGCATCGCCACATAGACCACCAGCGCCGCGGCGAGCCCGAAGCCGAGAACCGCGCTGGCCAGCGCCAGCATAGTGTAGATGCGCGCCGTGGCGGTGCGCTCGTCGACATAGGCGAGATCGTGCAGCACCAGCAGATGGCCGCCGATCGATCCCACCTTCATCGGGTAGATGCCGACGTGCACGTGCACGCCGTCGAAGGTGCGCATCACGAAGCCGTCGGTCTTGGGCAGCGGCACCGCGGTGCAGGTCAGGCTCTTCGGCATCTGCGCGGTGGCGAAGCGCAGGCCGCCGGCCTCGTCGCAGAAGCCGAGAGCGAGGAGACGTTCGTCGGCCGCCATGCGTTCGAACAGCGGACCGACGTCCTTTTCGTCGATCGAGCGGCTCACCACCTGTTCGTGGATCGATCGGTTGACGAAGCGCGACCGCAGTTCGACGTCCTGGCGCGACCAGTTCTCCACCAGGAGTGCGGCGAGCGGCGCCAGCGCCAGCACCAACACCAGACAGGTGACGAGCAGGACCAGCCCGTACCGGACGACCCGGTTCTCGAACAAGCGGCCGACCCGGGCCGCAACGCCCGTCGGCCCCATTCCTGCGGGACCGATGGGCGCGGGGTTCATCGGGCGCTTTCCCAACCGCGCGACAGGCGCATCGCCGCGACGATGAGGCCCGCCATCGAATAGGTCTGCGGGAAGTTGCCCCACAGTTCGCCGGTCTTCCAATCGACGTCCTCGGAGAGGATGCCGACGTGATTGCGGTGGGAGAGCAGGCCCTCGAACAGCGCCCGCGCGTCCTCCCGCCGCCCGATCGCCGCCAGCGCGTCGATGTACCAGAAGGTGCAGATGGTGAAGGCGACCGTCGGCACGCCGAAATCGTCTGCCTCGTCGTAGCGGCGGACGTGACCGTTCTGGCGCAGCGTCGCGCCGATCTTCTCGACCGTCGCCACGAAGCGCGGATCGTTCGCCTCGACGATGCCGAGCTCGTGCATCAGCAACACGCTGGCGTCGACCTCCTCGCCGTCGAGGCTGCCGGCGAACCAGCCGCCGACGTTCCAGGCCCGTTCGAGGATCGTGTCGCGCAGCCCGTCGGCGGCGTCGCGCCAGTGACGCGCGTTGGAGGCGAGATCGAGCTTCTCGGCGATCCGTGCCAGTCGATCGCACGCCACCCAGCACATCGTCGCCGAATGGGTGTGGATGCGGGCGCGACCGCGATATTCCCAGATGCCGGCATCGGGCGTGAGCGCATGGCGCAGGGCGCACAGGCCCAGCGGTTCGAGCATGTTGAACAGCGACGCGTCGCCCTTGTTGGGCAGACGCTCGTCGAAGAACATCTGCCAGGCGGCGAGGATGACGCTGCCGTAGACGTCGTGCTGCACCTGATCGCGCGCCGCGTTGCCGATCCGGACCGGCCCCTGGCCGCGATAGCCGGCGAGCCAGTTCGCCGTCTCCTCCGTCACCTCCCGTTCCGGGACGACGGCGTAGAGCGGCTTCAGCGTCGGCCCCTGTTCGAGCGCGATGACGTTGGTGACGTATTCGATGAACCGTTCCATCGTCGCCGTCGCGCCGACCCGGTTCAGCGCGTGGACGGTGAAATAGGCGTCGCGGATCCAGCAGAAGCGATAGTCCCAGTTGCGCTCGCCCTCGGGCGATTCCGGGATCGAGGTGGTGAGCGCCGCGACGATGGCGCCGGTGTCCTCGAAACTGCACAACTGCAACGTGATCGCCGAGCGGATCACCGCCTCCTGCCACTCGTAGGGCACGTTCAGCGACCGCGACCAGTCGAGCCACCAACCGGCGGTCTTCTCGAGGAAGTCGCGCCCGACCCGCGAGGCGGAATCGTTCAGCGTCTCGTCCGGGTGGATGATGAAGGCGAGCGGCTTGGTCAGGACGAAGGCGCTCTCGGTGAGCACGTGGTTGATCGACGCGTCGGTGGTCAGCCGGATGGCGCCGCCCTCCCAGGCCCAGCGCACGTGGTTCGATCCGGTGACGACGGTGGGATGCGCCGATCCGTCGCCGCCGCGCGGCCGCATCCTGACGCGAATGCGCGGCAGACCGGCGATCGGCTCGACCAGCCGCACGATCATCAACGGTCGATAGACCCGGCCGAACTGACGGAACCGCGGCACGAAATCGGTGACCGCGAAGGAGGCGCCGCGGTCGTCGGTGTGAACGGTCCTGACGATCGCGGTGTTGCGCACGTAGGCCTGTTCGGCCGTACCGTCGTGATCGAAATCGATCGAGAAGAAGCCGCTCTCCGGATCGTCGCCGTCGACCAGCGCGCTGAACACCGGATCGGCGTCGAGACGGGGCCAACAGGCCCACACCAGACGCCCGCCCCGGTCGACGAGCGCGGCGATGTTGGAATTGCCGATCACGGCGAGATCGAGCGAAACGGGAGAGGTCATCGGGAAATCCTGGAAAGAAGAACCGAGAGCCATTCACGGACCCGACGTGGCGAGTCGAAATCGGCGACCGCCGCGGCGAAGGTCTCGCCGCGCACACGGTAGCCCACCCCTCCGAGCCGTTCGGCGGCGGCGAAGGCGCTCTCGTCGGAAACGTCGTCACCGATCATGATCGGTATACGACCGCGATAGGCCGGCAATGCGGCGAGATGGCCCAGCGCCGCCCCCTTCGAGATGTCTCTCGGGCAGACTTCGAAGACCTTGCGACCGTGCGAGATCTCCAGATGGTCGGGACCGCCTTCGAGGATGCGGGCGAGTTCGGCCTCGACCCGGTCGGCCGCTTGCGGCACGGCGCGCCAGTGCACGGTCAGCGTCGCCCCCTTCGGCTCGACCAGCACGCCCGGTACGAGCCTTTCGAGGATCCGGATCGCTTCGACCAGATCCGCTTCGATCGGCTCCGTCGTCGGCCTCACGATGTCGCCCCGGCCGGTCCGGTATTCGCCGCCGTGCACCCCCGCCACGACGAAGACCGCCGGCGCGAGGAAACGATCGATGTCGACGATCCGCCGCCCGGTGACGATGGCGAGCGCCCCGCCGAGGGCACTCTCCAGCCGAACCAGGAGATCGGGGAGGCCGCGGGGGACGACGATCGCATCGGGCGTCGCGGCGAGATCGACGAGGGTTCCGTCGAAGTCGAGGAACAATGCCGGACGGCCGATGTCCGCGAGGTGCGCGAGCGGACGTCGGCCCATCGGGCTCGAGACGGGATCCTCCACCGACGAGGTCACAGGAAGGTCGCCAGCACGACGACGGCGAGGGCGCCGAACAACGCGACGACGTAGGACGCCGGCAGGGGCGCGGTGTCGTCGTCGTCGAAAGAGGTGTCGTCCGGGGTGCCTCGGCGGTTCTGTCCACTCATGACTCGACTCCTTGTCCTGTCGGCGGTGGGACGGACACCTGTCGTCACCGCGTTCCGGTTCGTCATGGTCGCCGCCATCCCCGAACCGGAAACGTCCCCTCGTGTTCGCTTCGGACGCTCGGCGACCCTCGGATCGGCGTCGCGCCCTTCGAAAGAAAAACGGTCACCGCACCCGGCGGCGACCGCAGGCTTCGATGGATTCGGAGAGCGCCTCCCTCAGAGCGCGACGCGACGACGTGTCGTGCCGAGCCGCTCTTCGAAGGCGACGAAGAATTCGCAGTCGGCCAGTGTGTCGCCGGAGAATTCGCCGCGCACCCTCTCGACGGCCTCGCGGATCAGATCGTCGGACAGACGGTCCGCGCGATAGAAACTCAGCCGGGTGGCCCCGTCCTCGGCATCGACCGAGATCCGGGTATCGGCACCGACATGGGAGTTCAGCAGGGTGATGAGCTCCTCGTGTACCATTCTCGGGTCTCCTCTTTCTCTCGATGAAGGTACCCACCCCGACGACGATGCGGAGCCGTCGGGGTGGGTCCCACTCGCCGCCGAAAGGCGAGTGGACTCGGCTCCTGGTACCGATTTCCTGGCCGCCCACACGGATGAACGGACGGATCACGGATACCGTCAGGGGACCTCGGAGCCGAGATCTCGTACCCCTCCGGCCACGGCGGCGCGGCCGGAGGATCGATTCGGTCGGTCGCCCGGAGCGACCGAACGGCTGCCGGGTCAGTGCACCCGGTCGCCCAGATCCGCGAGGAAATCGCGGATCAGCCAACGCACGTCGTTCGAACCGGGCACCTGGATGTCGGCGCAGTGCCCATCGCGGGACCCCACCTGGATCGCGGTTCCCCCGAAGGAGCGAACGACGGAATAGACGTCGTCGTCGCAGACGCGGCCGCCGAAGACGACCGGAATGCGCTCGATGAAATAGTCGCAGCTCATGAGCCGCCTCACCGCCCGCGCCTTCGAGACGCCGGCGAAGGTGATGCGTGTCGCCGCTTCTTCGAAACGGACGCGGTACGCCGCGGGGGCGAGGCTGACGGCCTCGCGCGCCAGGACCCGTGCCCGCTCCACCGCCTCCGGCTCGCCGCCGTGGGTGAGCGCGATCGACAACCCGTCGTCGTCGACACCGAGCAGCGTGTCGCCGCGCAGCGTGCCGTCGAGAAAGCGCCGGACCGGGTCGAGATCGGCCTCGATCCTGAGCTTCAGGTGGGCTCCGCCGGGTATGCGCAACTCGAGTCCGCTCGAACCGCACCCCGGCAGCGACAACGGCGCCAGCAGCCGGTCGGTCTCCGCCAACGGGCGATCCGACAACACCGCCACCGCACCGTCGCTGGCCGACGACAGCTCGCCGAGAAGATCGGCGAGCTCCTCCGCCGCGAAGCGGGTCTCGTCGAGATCGTCGGACCGGATCAGGCCGCCTTCCATCGCGAAGATGAAGGCCTTCTCGCGCGGATCGGAAAACAGCGCCCGCACGGCGTTCTTGAAGGGCGTTTCACTCGATTTCGTCTGCACAGTGTTCATTCTCATCGGCGACACCGTTTCTGGAGTTCCGCGAGCGCGGCCGTGAAGCCTTTCAGGCTGTAGACGTCCGTGGTCGTATTTCCGCGCCGCGACTTCGCCGTGACGCGCATCTCCTGGCCCGCCCGCATCGCCTGCACGATCGCCGCCTCGTCGGCCTCCGACCGCAGCCAGGCGGTCTCGCCCCGCGACATCAGCGCGAAGCCGCGATCGTCGACGGCCGCGACGTGTCCGGTCGCGGCGAGCGGAAAACCGAAGTCGATCGACGCCTCGGTTCCCTCGCCGCGCGAGGACGACGTGAGCGTGACGAAGAGACTTCCCGGATCTCGCTTCAGGTCCGCCGGCATCCGCGACGTCGGTTCGGAGATGACGAAGCAGACCTTCCGCCCGCCCCTTTCCGCTTCGATCGCCCGCCATGCGCCCGATTGTACGATCTGCTTCTGTGCGGCCTGCGCCACGCCACCGGCGAACATCGGGAACACCAGAGCCAGGACGAAGGCGGCCGAAGGGATATTCCAGGAACGGATCATTCGATCTCCGTGATCTGCTTCCGCCACGTCGGTGTCCGAGCAGCCTCGGGCCGCTGACGAAAGAAAGAACATCGACAAGTATGAAACCCACGAATTACGGTATTGTCAATGTTCAATAATCTTAACATCAGTGTTAAACATATAAAACCAAGAGTATAGAATCCAGAAATAGAAGAATACGGTCCCGTCGAGGGAAATTTGTTCGAATTGCATTCCATCGGTCGACCGGGTAAATTTTACCCACCGGTCCGAAGACAGGCGAGCGCGAAGCTCCCGGCGGAATCGCCAACCAAGAGACCCCGATGCCTCGAAGCACTTCCCTGGGCAGATTTTCCGGTTCCATCCCGCAGACGGTCCTGGTCGCCGTCGTCGGCGCCGTGTTGATTCTGCTCGTCACGGTCCTGGCGTCGCGTGTGGCGATCCTGATGCACCGGCAATCGGAGATGCGCCTGATCGAACGGATCGGCGAGGTCTATCTCGACGGCGTGTCGGCGACGGTCGCGCCCCTGCTCGACACCGGTCACCGGACCGACCTCGCCGCCGCATTGGAGCGTGTCGCCGCTTATCACGACGGCGTGCGCGAGGTCCGAATCGTGGTTCGCAGCACCGGCGGCGACATTCTCGGCGATCTCGCCCGCGACACCGTCGCCGCCCAGGCGAAACTGCCGCCGGTCGACACCGAAGTATCGTTGACGACCACCAGCGAGGAGAATCGCCTCTGGGTGCAGCGGCCCCTGTTCGTCGGCGATCGCGCCCTCGCGGTGGTGTCGGCCCAGCTCGACCTGAAGCCCATCCGCGAAGAGCGCCTCACCGTCAGTCTGAAATCACTCGCCGTCAACGTCTCCATGGCGATCGGCCTCGCCACCGTCGGCTTCCTGCTGATGCGTCGTCTGCTCGCGCCTCTCAATCTGTTGGAGCGCGCCCTCGTCGACGCCTCCGAGGGTGAGCCGCGGCCGATCCCGGTCGTCGAGGGCGAGACCCACAATCGCCGGATCCGCAAGCTCGTGCGCGCCTACAATCGCATGGCCCGCGCCCTGGCCGAACGTCGGCAGGTTCAGATCGCCCGCGCCGAACGGCTGCGCGCCGCCGATCTCGGGCGTCTGGCGGCGACCATCGCCCACGAGGTCCGCAACCCGCTGACCGGCATGCTCAACGCCGTCGACACCGCCCGCCGCTTCCCCGACAATCGCGCCGCCGTCACCGAATCCCTCGATCTGCTCGAACGAGGGCTCAACGCCATCGCCCGGGTGGTCGACACCACCTTGTCGATCTGGCGCCCTCCGGCGCGCGACAGCGGGGTCCGCCAGGTCGATTTCGACGATCTGGAGCGCCTCGTCCGGCCGGTGGCGGAACGCCACGGGGTGCGGCTCGACTGGTCGGCGACCCTCGAGCGCAGCCTCTCCCTCGATGCCGCGATCGTCCGCCAGATCGTCCTCAATCTGGTTCTGAACGCCGTCAACGCCACCGGCTCCGGTGGTGAAATCTCCGTCACCGCGGCCGAAGACGAAGCCGAGTTGCGGTTCGTCGTCGACGACGACGGCCCCGGCCTGGACCCCGCCGTCGCCGCCCGTCTCGACCGCCTCGACCTCGACTGGATCGACACCACCGAAGGCGGCATCGGCCTCGGTGTCGTCATTCGCGCCGTCGCCTCGCTCGGCGGTGCGATCGAGACGGCCACCCCACCCCGCGGCGGCACGTCGGTGACCGTCAGATTGCCGAGCCGCGCCCCCGCGGATCGAGCCCCGCTGCCGAAGGAGCCCTCTTCGTGACCGACGCGCCGACGATACTCCTGGTCGAAGACGACGAGATTCTCGCCTCGTCACTCAAGGCCCGCCTCACCCTGGAGGGCATGATTCCGGTCCACGCCGGCACCTGCGAAGCCGCGATCGAAGCGTTGGAGAACCGCGATTTCGACGCCGTCGTCAGCGACATCCGCCTGCCCGACGGATCCGGCGAAGACGTCTTCTGGGCCGAGCGCGCCCGCTTCGCCATGACGCCGACCATCTTCGCCACCGCCTACGGCGACGTCGAGCAGGCGGTTCGGCTCGTCAAGGTCGGCGCCATCGACTACCTGACCAAGCCCTACGATCTCGGAGCGCTGGTCGATCTCCTGCGGCGCGTGACCGGCCACCCCGAGGCCGACGTCGGCTCACCGGAGTTCGTCGCCGCGTCGCCGGCGATGCAGCGGGTGGCGTCCGCCCTCGATCGCCTCGCCGACGACACCCAGAACGTCCTCTTCGTCGGGCCGAGCGGCTCCGGCCGGCAGGCGCTGGCGCGCCGGCTCCACGCCCTCTCCACCCGCGCCGCCGATCCTTTCGTCGTCATCGAAGGTGCCGCGCTGACCGCCGCCGGCGGCGATCGGCTGCTGTTCGGCTCGCGCGAAGGCGACGGACACGAGCCCGGCCTCGTCGACGGCGTCGGCGTCGGAACCCTGCTCGTCACCGACGTCTCCGACATCGCGCCGGAGCTTCAGGCACGCCTTCTCCGCTTCGCCGAGGATCACCGCTATCGACCGGTCGGCGCCACCGCCGAGAAGAACTTCGTCGGTCGGATCATGGCGACCAGCCGGGTCTCGCCCACCGAGGCGGGCGTCGCGCCGGGGTCGGGCACCGACCTGCTCCACCGCCTCGCGGTCATCGAACTCCGGCTGCCGCCGCTCGCCGAAAGGGACGAGGACATCGTCCCGCTCGCCGAACATTTCCTGCGCCTCTGTGACCGTGCGACCCCCCGCACGGCCCGCCATCGCCTGTCGGCCGAAGCGACCGCGGCCCTACGCGACCATTCCTGGCCCGGCAACGTCCGCGAGCTTCGCAATCGCATCGTTCGTGCCGTCACCCTGGCGAGCGAGGAGGAGTTGACCGTCGCCGACCTCTTCCCCGACCAGCCGACCGGCGGCGACGCCGCCGACCACAAACTCGACACCGCCCGCCGCGACGCCGAACGGCAGGCGATCGAGGCGGCGCTCGCCGAGAATCACGGCCGGATCGTCGACACCGCCAAGGCTCTCGGCATCTCTCGCGTCACGCTGTGGTCGAAGATGAAGCGCTTCGGGATCGCCAAACCGGACGCGGAGCGCTGAGCCCATGTCCGACGGTCGACGCGCGAGGAGCGGCCGCATCCGCGGCCGGCATTTCCGCGCAACCGGTCGGCGCACGGGCGTCGCCGGTCCGGCATCGACGGCCGGGTGCCGACGGATCTGTGTCGAAGAGGGGAAGGAATGGTGGGCGCGACAGGGATCGAACCTGTGACCCCTTCGGTGTGAACGAAGTGCTCTCCCGCTGAGCTACGCGCCCGCCTCACGAGACGGGGCGATATAAGGGGGTGGGGAGCGGTTCGTCAAGCCGCATCCGGGGTCTTCGACGATCCCCGTCCGCTTCGTCCCCGCGACGCCCGAGTCGCGAGAAGCGCCGGCGCTCGACGCCTCGCGCGCCGGCGCGAGCCCGCTTCGCCCCCTCACTTCGGCTCGACCACCACCATGGTCCAGAAGATCTTGTATTTGGACCGCGGCGCCTGCGCCGTGGCCAACCCGATCCGCGTGGCGCGCGGCGCCGACATGGTGGCGTCGTGCACCTTCGATTCGCGCCAGCCCGAGAAGGCTTCCGCGAAGGTGCGGTAACCGGCCGAGAAATTGGCGAGGAAACTCTTGTGGCCGATGCCGGCGGCGGCGAGTTCGGCGTCGAAATGCGCCTCCTCGACCGACTGCACCTTGTCCGCCGCCGCCATCCGGTCGGCTTGACCCTGGGCGACGCGCGCCAGCGCCGGATCCCAGACCAGCGGCGCCAGCCCCTTGTTCGAGCGATACATGTTGATCATCGACAGCGACGACGCCGGGTCGACGGCACCGCCGGTCTGGTCGAGCCGTTGATAGAAGGCCGGTTGGCGCTCCGGCACGGGCCCGCGCGAACAGGCGGCCAGCAGAGCGAGAGCGGTGAGGGCGGCGCAGGTGCCGCCGAAACGCAGAAGAGACATCGCAACTCCCGACGGGATGACGAGGTGGAGGAAAGCGAGGGCGCGACCGACGGCTCCGGTCCGGTCGAGCTGATCGGCGGCGGGTGTCACGCGTCGACCGGCGGCGGCCCCTCCGGCCGATCCGACGAGCCCTCGCGGACGTTCACCATCCGCCCGAGGAGATCCCTGAGGTCGTCGAGCTGGCGGATGTGGATGTCGCGTTGGACGTAGGGAATGTCGATCGCCTGCTGCTTGAGCCCCGCCATGATGGCGAAGCGCAGATCGCTCTCCACGCCGAAGACATCGGTGACGTAGCCGACGGTGCAGGTCAGACGGAATTCCAGGGCGCTGTCGCCGAAATTGACGAAGAAGGCGCCGGGTTCGGGGAATTTCAGCACCTTCTCGTGCGCATGGGCGCAATCGAGCAGGATGCGCCGGACCTGTTCCGGATCCGCACCATAGGCCACGCCGACGTTGATGACGCAGCGGCCGGTGAGATCGCGGTGCATCCAGTTCTTCACGTTGCCGGAGATCAGCGACGAATTCGGCACGATCAGCGACGCCCGATCGAAGGTCTCGATCTCGGTCGAGCGCACGTTGATCTTGCGGACGAAACCCTTCTCCGAACCGATCTCGACCAGATCGCCCGCCTTGATCGGCCGCTCGGCGAGCAGGATCAGGCCGGAAACGAAGTTGTTGACGATCGACTGCAGGCCGAAACCGATACCGACGGAGAGCGCGCCGGCGACGATGGCGAGGTTCCTGAGGTCGAGGCCGACCACCGAGAAGGCCAGCATCGCCGCCAAGAGATAGCCGACGTAGCCGATCGCGGTGCGGATCGAATTCTTGAGGCCGACGTCGAGCCGGGTGCGCGGCAGGAAGCGCTCGTCGAGCCAGCCCTGGACCGCCCGCGTCACGGCGATGCCGATGACCAGGAAGGCGACGCCGCTCAGGATCGTCGCCAGCGAGAAGGTGAAACCGCCGATCTTGAAGCCGAAGAAGGCGACCTTGGCGTCGGCCACCACGTCCTGCGACGACACCCCGATCGGCGTCAGCGCGAACAGCACGGCGACGGCGATGACCAGCAGTCGCGTCACACCGGACAGCACGACGCCGATCTGCTCCACCCGCTCCCGCCCCAGTCCCATCGACCGGGTGAGCATCGCCCCGACGCGCGTCTCTTCGTGGAAGGTCGAGAGAATCGCCTCGTCGGTGAGCTGCAGCAGGATGTAGAGCGCCCCGAGAATGAAGCCCGTCCGGACCATCTGGGTCGTCAGGAAGGAGGCGAGTGCCACCCAGCCGCCGATCGCCGCCACCAGAGCCGCGATCGCCACCACCCAGCCGAGCGGCACGATCCAGCGCCACAGCACGCTGCGTTCGCTTTCACCCTCGACCGCCGTCGGCGCATGCGCCTCGTCGCCGCTCAACGACCGCGCCACCGCCTTGAGCCCCGCCATGATCACGATGGCGTCGAGGACGGCGAAGAACCCGGCATAGGCGATCACTTCGGCGACCGGCGCGGCGACGACGTTCATCAGTCGCGCGATGGTGATACCGACGCCGTGGGTCACCGCCAGCACCACCGACAGACCGACGATGCGCGACGCCGTGACGTCGCCGACCGCCACCATCCGCCAGTTCGGCTTGGCCGGCGCGAACAGCGCCAGCGCCACGCCGTAGACCGCCGCCGCCGCACCGACGCCGACGATCAGAGCGTCGAGGAACAGCGAGATCCGGTCGGGGTTGAGCTCGAAGATCGCGAGCGCCCGGGCGATCCCGAAGAGGCCGGCCACCGGTATCGCGACATTGAGCGCGACGATCCCGGCGGCGACCGCCGCCTTGCGCAGACGCGGCGGATCGACGACGTCCGGATCGCGTTCGGTGAAGAGGGTGAGCCGCCTTCGCATGGCGAAAAGGGCGACGACCAGCGCCAGGATCACCGAGCCGACGGCCATCGCCGTCTCGAGCCCGCGCCCGGCCATCAGGCTCAGCCAATCGGCGATCAGATACCTGAGACTGTTGAAGGTCCCCGGGAACGACTGCGCCGCTTCCAGCCACGTGCCGGGATCGAGGACCGAGCGCGACCGCTCGATCAGCTCGCGGGCGAAGCGGTCGCGACGGCGATCGGCGATCGTCCTGGTGATCTCCTCGGCCCTGAGGTCGATGAGCTGCGCCTGCTTGATCCGCCCCTGGACCTCGCCGAGTTGCCGCTGCTGGTCCTCGCGCTCCGCCTTCACCGCGTCGGACTCGACCGCCGTCGGCTCGTCGGGCTTGGCCTGCGGCGCCGAGCCGAGTTGCTTGAGGCGGGCTTCGATCGACGTCTGACGCGGGCTCTCCGCGGCGATCAGCTCGTTGGCGGCGGTGCGGATCTGCTCGGCGCGCGCGCGCATCTCGGCGAGATGGCGATCGGTCTGTCCCTCGCGCTGGATGCCGGCGGCGATCTGGTCGACCTCCACCTTCCAGGCGTCGAGCTTCTGCTGCACCTCGTCGGGCTTGCCCGCCGGCTTCATCGACCGCGTGGCGGGTGCGTCGCCCGCCGCCGGCGCTTTCGCCGCATCCGCCGGCTTCGCCGCCTCACCGGCCTCCGAAGCAGCCCTGGTCGTCTCCGCGGCCGCCGGAGCGGTCCTGCCACCTTCCGAGGCTGCCGGGGCGGTCTTTCCACCACCCGAGACCGCCGGGGCGGTCTCGGCGGCCGGCGCGACGCCGGCGATCGGCAGAACGGCGGTGAAGAAGAGAACGAGGAGCGCGCGAGCGGTCGGCTTGATCAAGGCGGTCGATCCGAGGGCGATGTTTCGGAAGGCGAAGCGGGCCGAGAGCGCGGCGCCGGTGAATCGTCGGCGGTCTCTCTGCCCCGAGAATGCGACAAAAGCGCAGCAGCCGCCAGCCGCCTCGCCGTCCCTCGCAGCCGGTCGCCCATCGACCAACTGGCGACGCCCGAAACGATTGTGTCCGAACGCCGGCGCGCCTATCTTCCGCGCCATGGCCGAAACCGAGACCGCAGCCCCCGACCACTCTTCCGCGACCGCGACGCTGCGGCACCGGATCAAGGCGCTCGGCCACATCGTCTGGGAGGCCTTCTACTGGGGCCTGCTGCGCAACGAGTCCTTCGCCCACGCCTCCAACATCGCCTTCGCCATCCTGTTCTCGATGTTCCCCTTCATGATCCTGGTCACCGGTCTCGCCGGCTACTGGGGCGGGGCGGAACTGGCCGCCGCTGCGGAACAGGGCACCGGCGGCATCTTCTCGGTGCTGCCCGATCAGGTCGCCGACATCCTCCGGCCGGAGATCTCGGCGGTGCTCGCCACCTCGCAGGGCAGCGTCCTGACGGTCGGCGCCATCCTGCTCGTGGTCATCGTCACCGGCCTCGTCGAGAGCCTGCGCATGGGCCTCAACTACGCCTATCGCTCCTACGACGATCGCCACTTCCTGATCCGCCGCCTCGAAGGCACGTTCTTCATGCTGATCGGCGGTGTCGTCATCCTCGGCCTCGGCTTCCTCGTCGTGGTGCTGCCGGTGGTATGGGCCTTCCTCATCCCGCACGCCCCCGACCTCGCCCCCTACTGGTCCTATTTCAACCGCCTGCCGCTGGCCTTCTTCACCCTCGCCGTCTTCCTCTTCCTGGCCTCGGCGCATCTGTGGCTGCCGGCCCGGCGCCAGACGCTGAAGGGGGTGATGCCGGGCGTCCTGCTGACGGCGACCCTGTGGTTCGTCGCCGGCATGGTCTTCTCCTGGTACCTCTCCCACTTCTCCGGCTACGCCAAGACCTACGCCGGTCTCGGCGGCGCCATCGCCTCGATGCTGTTCTTCTACATCATCGGCCTGATCTTCCTCTTCGGCGCCGAGATCAACCACTCGATCGAACTGTGGCGCGAAGGCCGGATGCCGGAGCATTGAGCGGTCGGTGACGAGCCGGCGCCATCGCCGGCCCGGGTCCTTCCTGCCGCTCCCGATGAACGAAATCCTCGGCGGAAGCCGAAACCCACACCTTGTTCGCCCCACAAACGCCGACGGCGACCCGTGGTCGCCCACGGATCGCCGTCTTCTCGTTCACGATCGTCGACCGGACGCATCACCCGACCGGCCGGGGAGGTCACTTCCCGATTTCGGCCGAAGCCTCGAGCACGTCCTCGAAGGTGCGCAGGCCCGTCTTCGGGGCGCAGACCAGCACCGCCATGTTGCCGGGCTTGTGCTCGTTCTTCCACATCTTGGTGTGGGCCTTCGGAATGTCCTTCCACTCGAAGACTTCCGACATGCACGGCTCGACGCGCCGGTCGAGCACGAACTTGTTGGCCGCCGCCGCCTGCTTGAGGTGGGCGAAGTGCGAGCCCTGGATGCGCTTCTGGTGCATCCAGACGTAACGGGCGTCGAAGGTGAGGTTGAAGCCGGTCGTACCGGCGCAGAACACCACCATACCGCCGCGCTTGACCACGAAGGTCGAAGTCGGGAAGGTCGATTCACCGGGGTGTTCGAAGACCATGTCGACGTTCACGCCCTTGCCGGTGACGTCCCAGATCGCCTTGCCGAACTTGCGAACCTCGCCGAACCACGCGTCGTACTCGGGGCTGCCGACCTTGGGCAGCTGGCCCCAGCACTTGAAGTCCTTGCGGTTGATGACGCCGCGCGCGCCCAGGCTCATGACGTAGTCGCGCTTGTCCTCGTCGGAGATGACGCCGATGGCGTTGGCGCCGGCCGCCGCGACGAGCTGGATGCCGAACACGCCGAGGCCGCCGGAGGCGCCCCAGATCAGCACGTTCTGCGACGGCTTCAGCTGATGCGGCTGATGGCCGAAGAGCATGCGGTAGGCGGTGGCGAGCGTCAGCATGTAGGAGGCCGATTCCTCCCAGGTCAGATGCTGCGGCCGCGGCAGCAGCTGGCGCGCCTGGACGCGGCAGAACTGCGAGAACGATCCATCGTGCGTCTCGTAGCCCCAGATGCGCTGCGAGGGCGACAGCATCGGATCGCCGCCGTTGCACTCCTCGTCGTCGCCGTCGTCCTGATTGCAGTGGATGACGACCTCGTCGCCGACCTTCCAGTGCTTCACCTTCGAGCCGACCGCCCAGACGATGCCCGAGGCGTCGGATCCGGCGATGTGATAGGGCTGCTTGTGGACGTCGAAGGGCGAGATCGGCTTGCCGAGACCGGCCCAGATGCCGTTGTAGTTGACGCCGGCGGCCATCACCAGGACGAGCACGTCGTGGCTGTCGAGTTCCCAGGTGGGAACGACCTCGAGCTGCATCGCCTGCTCCGGCGGACCGTGACGATCTCGGCGGATCGCCCAGGCGTACATGTTCTTCGGCACGTGACCGAGCGGCGGGATCTCGCCGATCTCGTAGAGGTCCTTCACCGGCCGATTCTCGAGGTTCGGCGCCGCGTTTTCGTTCCCAGCCATGGTCTTCCTTCCCGCGTTCGTATCGCTCGGCCGCACCCTCCCCCTCGGGGCCGGTCGGCGGATCGCCGTGTGAGGCGGACCATGGACGTCGACCCCGGGGGTTCGCCGCTTCCGATCTGCGCTCGACGCAACTTCTTTCGCAATGCGGAAAAATTGCTCGAAACTTCCCCGCACAGCCGTCTGATCGGCGCACTATCGGACCGCTTTCGGGCGATTTTCCATAATACTAAAGGATTGAAATCGCGCTCGGAGCCGCCTGCGACCATACGCCTTGCTGCAGCGCCAAAAGCTACCGCGCCGGCCCCATCGGCGCAAGATCGCCGCCGCGGCGAACCGAATAGCGCTGAATTCCGCCGGTTTCCGAGATGCCCAATACGGAAGGCATCGGCCCTGAACGTGTATTTGGCGCAGATTCGTGCGTGGCCGAATGTCGCAGTCCGACGATCGTGGATGGTGACGTCGCTGTTGCGGCGCGATATCTAATCGATCCGAAGATCTTCATCCGGACACGCGATCATGCCCCTCTCGACGCCCGACAAGCCCTGGCTCTTCCGCACCTATGCCGGCCATTCCACGGCCGCCGCGTCGAACCGCCTCTACCGCACCAATCTCGCCAAGGGTCAGACCGGCCTGTCGGTCGCCTTCGACCTGCCGACCCAGACCGGCTACGACCCCGATCACGCGCTGTCGCGCGGCGAGGTCGGCAAGGTCGGCGTTCCCGTCTCCCACCTCGGCGACATGCGCGCCCTCTTCGACGGCATTCCGCTGGAGAAGATGAACACCTCGATGACCATCAACGCCACCGCGCCGTGGCTGTTGTCGCTCTATGTCGCCGCCGCCGACGAGCAGGGGGCGAACCGCAAGCTCCTCCAGGGCACCACCCAGAACGACCTCATCAAGGAGTACCTGTCGCGCGGAACCTACGTCTTCGCGCCGACGCCCTCGATGCGGCTCACCACCGACGTCATCGCCTGGACCTACACGGAGATGCCGAAGTGGAACCCGATGAACGTCTGCTCCTACCATCTGCAGGAAGCGGGCGCGACGCCGGTCCAGGAACTCGCCTTCGCGCTCGCGACCGCCGTCGCCGTGCTCGACAACGTGAAGAAGACCGGCGTGGTGCCGCAGGCCGAGTTCGGCGACGCGGTCGGCCGCATCTCCTTCTTCGTCAACGCCGGCATGCGCTTCGTCACCGAGATCTGCAAGATGCGCGCCTTCGGCCGCCTCTGGGACGAGATCACCCGTGACCGCTACGGCGTGACCGAAGAGAAGAACCGCCGCTTCCGCTACGGCGTCCAGGTCAATTCGCTGGGCCTCACCGAGCAGCAGCCGGAGAACAACGTCTACCGTATCCTGCTCGAGGCGCTCGCCGTGACCCTGTCGCGCGATGCTCGCGCTCGCGCCGTGCAGCTGCCCGCCTGGAACGAGGCCCTCGGCCTGCCGCGTCCGTGGGATCAGCAGTGGTCGCTGCGCATGCAGCAGATCCTCGCCTACGAGACCGACCTCCTGGAATTCGCCGACATCTTCGACGGGTCCGCCGAGATCGAGGCCAAGGTCTCCGAACTCGTCGCCCAGGCGAAGGAGGAGCTCGCCGCCATCGAAGCGATGGGCGGTGCCGTCGCCGCGGTCGAGTCCAGCTACATGAAGCAGAAGCTGGTGGAGTCCAACACCCGCCGTCTGGAGGCGATCGAGGCCGGCAAGCAGACCGTCGTCGGCGTCAACCGCTTCCAGGAGACCGAACCCTCGCCGCTGACCACCGGCGAAGGCTCGATCCTCACCGTCCCGCCCGAGGTCGAAGAGGAGGCGATCGAGCGCCTGAAGGCCTGGCGCGCCGCGCGTGACGCGAAGGCGGTCGACAAGGCGCTCGCCGACCTGCGCTCCGCCGCCGCCGAAGGCCGCAACGTCATGGAGCCGTCGATCGCCGCGGCCCGCGCCGGCGTCACCACCGGCGAATGGGGCGCGACGCTTCGCGACGTCTTCGGCGAATACCGCGCGCCCACCGGCGTCGGCCGCGCCGCGCGTGACACCGGCGGCGATCTCGCCGCGGTGCGTACCTCCGTCGACGAGGTGTCGAAGGCGCTCGGCCGCCGGCTGAAGTTCCTGGTCGGCAAGCCGGGCCTCGACGGCCACTCCAACGGCGCCGAACAGATCGCGGTGCGCGCCCGCGACTGCGGCATGGAAGTGGTCTACGAGGGCATCCGCCTGACCCCGGCACAGATCGTCAACGCCGCGCTCGAAGAAGGCGTCCACGCCGTCGGCCTGTCGATCCTCTCCGGCTCGCATCTGGCGCTGGTCGGCGACGTCGTGGCGCGCATGAAGGCGTCCGGCCTCGGCGAGGTCCCGGTCGTCGTCGGCGGCATCATTCCGCCGGAAGACGCGGAAGCTCTCCGGGAGATGGGGGTCGCGGCGGTCTACACGCCCAAGGACTTCCAGATCACCGACATCATGGCCGACGTCGTCCGCATCGTCGCCGATCGCGCCGCCGCCTGAGCCCACATCGGCAGAGCCGCCGCGCGACGCGGCGGCTCTCGCTCGCACGAGCATCGAACGGTTCGGGCGAAGCGTTCTCCGTCCGGACGACGACCGGTTCGGCCGATCGGGTCCGGCATAGCGTCGCGATCCGCCGAAACCCGTGTCAGGCATCCGAGAGGCTGTTGCGAGCCTCGGTGATTCGCGCGTTGATGCGCTCGAGTTCACCGATCCGCACCCGGTTGTCCTCGGCGAGGTCGGCGAGAATGCCTTCCAGGCGATCCATCACCTCGCGCTCGCCGGCGCGTGCGTCGCCGTCGACAATCGCCATCAGCGACTTGATCGCCGTCAGCGACACCTCGAGTTCGCGCAGCGTCACCATCACCTCGAGGCGCTCGAGATCGTCGTTCGAATAGAGCCGGCGCAGCCCCTCCCGGCTCGGCGCCAGTAGCCCCGACTGCTCGTAGAAGCGCAAAGTTCGCAGCGACACGCGCAGATGGGTCGACAGCTGTCCGATCGTATAGGTTTCAGCCGCCTCGATCGGTTCGAAATCCATGACGGATCGCAGTCGTACGACCAGTTCCGCGATGAGCTTGCTCGATCTGGCCATCGGCGCCTCGTTCGCTCCCCCGGGCGGTTCGTCGAAGCCCGTCGGCCACCACCGTTCACGCCTCGCGGCGCTTTCTGCGACGGCAACCGATCGTGCCCAGCGTGATGGTATTTTGCCTCAAAACGTTTTGGAGGCAATGGGTGACCCACGGTCAAATTTGGGGGAATTCGGCGTCGATCCTCCGTCGAAAGTCGTAGTTTCGGCCTCCATTGCCGCCTTCTGCGCCAGATCGGCAGTCAGCGCGGCGTCAGCATACCCATCCGGCCGGCGGAATAGTCGGCGATCGCCGTGCGAATCTCGTCTCGCGTGTTCATCACGAAGGGCCCGTGAGCGGCGATCGGTTCGTCGATCGGCGCTCCCGCGAGGACGAGGAGCTTCGTGCCCTCACCACCGGCCGTGACGGCGAAATCGCCCCCCGCGCGCGACAGCACGGCGACGCACGGCGCCGCGATCCGGCGCCCACCGACGACCGCGTCGCCCTCGAGCACGCTCACCAGGGTGGTCCACCCTTCCGGCACCGTCGCATCGAAAGCGGCGCCGGCGTCGAGGTCGACGTCCCACACCGCCAGGGGCGTGAAGGTCTCGGCCGGACCGCGAACCACCGAATCGCCGCGGCCCGGCCACGACCCGGCGATCACCCGCACCCGGCCGCCGTCGAACCGCACCACCGGGATGTCGCCGGCGAGGATCGGCTGGTAGCGCGGCGGCGTCATCTTGTGGGCCGCCGGCAGATTGACCCACAGCTGGGCCATCGACACGGTCCCGCCGTGTTCGGAGACCGCCCGCCCGTGGAACTCCTCGTGGACGATACCGGAGCCGGCGGTCATCCACTGCACGTCGCCGACGCCGATCGAATCGACGTGACCAGCCGAATCGCGATGGTCGACCGCACCGGCGTAGACGATGGTCACCGTCTCGAAGCCGCGATGGGGATGAGGTCCGACCCCGTGCGGTTCCTCACGCGGCGGGAAGGCGGTCGGCGCCGCCCAGTCGAACATCAGGAACGGGCTCACCGCCGGCGTGAAGGCGGCCGGCCCGAACAGCGGTCGAACCAGGAAGCCGTCACCCACCCAATGGGGATGCTGCGCATCGACGACGGTTGCGACGGTCTTGGAACTCATCGATCTTCCTCCTCGGGGCTGTGGGCACGTTCCCGTGACAGATGGCGACGCGCGATCCGTCGTCCAGGCCGGATCGCGTGAACGCACCGTCCGATCGAGGCGAACGATGCCGAAGCCGGTCAGCTGCCGACGGCGAAGAGCGGCGCCAGCCGACCCAGAGTCACCCGACCGATGCGAACCAGCCCGTGATCGACGATCATCTCCAGCCGGCGGCCCGGTCGGTCGGGATCCTTCGCAGCCTTGCCGAGCAACACGAAACCGGAGAGCACCGTCGTCAGTTCCGGACCGAGCCCTTTGGCGCCGCCGTTCGTGAGCGTCTCGAGACCGCGCGCCACCAACGTGATCATGCCGTCGAGAACTCCCTCACGGTCGAGCACCAGGGCGCCGTCACCCTCGACCACGATGCCGCCGACCGCGAACGACAGTTTCGTCGGCTCGATCCGCCCGCCGCGCGCCGCGAATGCCGGCAACGGCGCCCCGGGTCCCGGCGGCAGGAAATCGACCAGCGTCGCCGAGACCGAGAGATCGGCGCGCGGCGGCCCGATGCGCTTGTCGGCGACCGTCAGCGATGCGCCGGCGAAGGCGGTGGCGAGATCCAGGTTCCGGCCACCCTCGCCGTGTGGGCGGCCATGGGCTTCGACATGTTCCGCCACGAGATGGACCGGGGGCGGCCCCGCCGGCGCGGCGGTCAGATCGAGCCCGTCGACCGACAGTGACACCCGCTGCACCCCGTCGCCGGCCCACCGCAACGAGCTGCGCAGGAGCCGCCACTTGGCGGAGGTCGCGTCGCCGCCGGTCACCGCGATCCCCGGCCCGTCGACCTCGACCAGCACCAGCCGCGGATCCCAGACCTGCGCCACCACTCGGAGCGCCTGCGCCGACGCGGTGAAGCCGCGATCGCGGATCTCCACCCCCGGCGAACGGCAGGTGAGCTCCATACGGAACGGATAGCCTCCGATCTCGCGATCGGCGCAAGCGACGACGACGCCCCGTGTCGACAGTGTGGCCAGACGCCCGTCGATCTCGGCGAGGATGCGTCCGCGCGCCGTCGCCCACACCGCGGTCCAGCCCGCTGCGGCGATCGCCACGCCGAGGCCGATCACCAGGGGCAGGCGCATGCGGCGCGACGGAGCGGTGGTCTCGGCGTCTCGGCTCATTCATCGTCTCCTCGACCGGACCTCCCGGTCACCGACGAATCGTCGGACCGCCAATCTGCGCGAAGAACGCGTTGCGATCGAGGCCGACGGTGAGGCGTCCGCCTCTCGCTTTCTCGGCGCGATCCGGCTAGAGCGGATCGGCGCACGTTCGCGGGGTTCAGCCGCGTACAGGCATGTCGAATCGACTTCGCCGCCGGCGGTCGACCCGCCGCGGCGGACCGGCTGCGACCAACGGCGGGCGACGAAACACGGGTGCGGGACAGGGCGTGACGATGACGGTGGAGGAAGGTGATCTCTGGGTCTTCGCCTACGGCTCGCTGATCTGGCGACCGGGCTTCGAGCACGAAGAGAGGCGCCCGGCGCGGCTGTGGGGCTGGCATCGCCGGCTCTGCGTCTATTCCTGGCACCATCGCGGCACCGTCGAGACCCCCGGCGTCGTCCTCGGCCTCGATCGCGGCGGCTCGTGCCGTGGCGTCGTCTATCGCGTCGCCGCGCGTCGCCGCGCCGAAACTCTCGCCTATCTGCGCGAGCGCGAACAGATCAGCCCGCTCGAACACCTGCCGAGCCCGATCTATCGCGAGATCTTCCGACCCGTCCGTTTCGAGGATGGCCAGGGCCGCAGCGTCGAGACCCCCGGCCCGGCGGCTCTCACCTATGTCGTCGACCGGACCCATCCGCAATACACCGGCAACATGGACGAGACCGACCTCCTCGCGCTCGTCCGCCAGGGGCGCGGCGTCTCCGGCGCCAATCCCGACTACGTCGTCTCCACCGCGGACCATCTCGCGACCCTCGGCATGCACGACGCGGCGCTCGAACGCATCGCCGCCCGCCTCCGCGCCGGTTGACCGCGCCGCCGCGGCCGATCTCATCGCGAGCCTCCCCCCTCGATCCGACCGCCGCGACGCGACGTCCGAACGAAACGCACCCGTCGCCATCTCGTCAGGCGGCGAGGACGACGGGGCCGCTCTCGTCGCCCACCCGGGAAATGCCGGCCCGCGAACGCCCCGATCCCGAGCCCTCGGCGGCGACGAGGTCGGCGACCACCCGGGCCCGGGCCGCCGGCGTCTCGGCGAGCCAATGGGCGTGGACCTCCCGTCCCGCGATCGCGATGCCGGGGGGTAGCCGGTCCGCGGCGCCGATCCACAGGAGCCGCCGCCGGCGCGCCGAGCCGCGGGAAATGATCGCCACCACCGCCCCGTCGAGGTCCCCGCTTTCGATCGGATGGTCGAGACGCGAGAACACGTAGCGCCGTCCCGATTCCCCGGTGCGGATCTCGAACCGCTCACCGCCCGCCACCAGACTCACGGCCGGTGCCGCGACCGACTCACCGCCCGCTCGGATGTCGCACCCGCTCATGCTCGCACCTCGTTCCGCCTTGCTCTTGACCAGAACAAAGATAGAACACATATTGCGATAGCGCAAGTCGACTCGAACGGATCAGGAACTTGATTTCGCTGCGGCCCGGGCCAGATAGGCCTTCCCCGCGGCCGGCAGCGGCGGCGGATCGGAGGCCGCGAGGGCCTCGGCGATCAGCCGGTCCGTGGCGGTCTCGATCACCACCTGCAGCTCGGCGAAGACCTCTTCCGGGTCGCGGCCGGGCGGGATGGCGGGCAGGAATTCGACGACCAGTGTGCCGGGATGGCGCAAGAAATCGTGCCGCCCCCAGAACAGGCCGGAGTTCAACGCCACCGGCACCATCGGCACGCCGAGCTTCTCGTAGAGATGAGCGATGCCGTGCTTGTAGTGCGGTTCGGCGCCGGCCGGCCGGCGGGTGCCTTCCGGGAAGATCAGGATCTGCCGGCCGCGCGCCGCCTCTCGGCGGGCCCGCTCGGTCATGTCGGCGAGCGCCGTGCGGCCGGCGCTGCGATCGACCGAAATCTGCTCGCCCTTGATCGTGTACCAGCCGAAGAGCGGGATCTTGCGCAGCTCCTTCTTCATCACGAAGCTCGGCCGGTCGAAGAAGTCGATCAGCGACACCGTCTCGAAGGTCGAGTGGTGCTTGGCGGCGATCAGCGCCCCACCCTTCGGCAGGTTTTCGAGGCCGCGGATCTCGACCTTCACCCCGGCGATGGCGGTGATCGCCCAACGATTGATCCGCGCCCAGGTCTCGACCCCCTTCCAGAAGATCGCCTTCGGCAGGATCTCCGTCGGCAGCAGCGCGAACAGCCAGAAGATCGTGTGGACGTAGAAGAAGACGTTGAAGGCGAGCGAACGCAGGAAGACCATCGCGGGAACCCGTCGAGTGAGGCGTCTGCGGCTCCGGCGCCGACCTCAGCGGATGCTCGCCGTCGTGGCGATCTCCGAGGATCGGTACAAGCTCGCCGTGGGGCCGAACCGGGTCACGATATACTTCACGTATTCGTGCAAGAGAAGCTTCGCCGTCGTCGGATGCAGAAACCAGGTGTCGATCGCCAGATCCGGCCGCTTCACCGGCCAGGCGATCTTGGTGAGACCGGGGAGCGCCTTGTCGAGTTCGACCATCGATCGCGGCATGTGATAGGCGCTGGTCACCACGATCAGGCTGGAGAATCCGTTGGCGCGGGTCCACTCCGCCACTTCGAGGGCGTTGCCGACGGTCGTCTCCGCCCGGTGACCGAGATCGACGCAGCAGGCGAACAGCGTCCGATCGCCGACCGTCGCCCGCTGGATGTCCTCGGCCCGTGTCGAGGGATGGACGCCGGAGATGAGCAGCCGCCGCCCGCGCCCCTCCTCCAGCAGTTCGACGCCGCCCTGCACCCGGTCGCGACCGCCGGTCAAGACGACGATGGCGTCGGCGCGCGGATCGGTCGGCGCATCGGAGAGCGCCACCCGCGTCGCGAACCAGACGAAGCCGAGGCCGAAGCTGCCGAGAAGCGCCGCGCCGACGAGCGCCACCGCCAGGGCCGTGCGCACCGCGATCGCGCCGAGCGACCCGCGCACCGCGCGCGTCCCACGGCGGCTCGTTTCGGCGATGCTCGCGACGCGATCGCCCGCGATCGCTTCCTCGGTGCGAATCCTCATGAGATCCGAATTACCAGATGCCGGCTCTGCGGGGATGACCATGTCTTTCCCCCTCACTCGAGCCGACCGAGATGGCCGAGCACGGTGAAGCGCGACGTCACCGCCGTCAGCACCGCCACCAGCGCCACCACCGCCACCGCGCCGAGATGGCCGCTCCACCCGACCGAGAAGCCGCCGAACAGCGCGTGCGCCTGATCGGCGAGCGCATCGCCGCGCACCCGTGTCGCCGCGTCGACGACGAGGAAGGCGGCGATCGCCGCCGCTCCGCCGACCGCCCCGCCGACGAGGCCGAGCTTCAGGAAGTGGCGCTGGAACTCGGCGGCGATGAAGCGGTCCTCGGCACCGACGAAATGCAGCACCTCGATGACGTCGCGGTTGCCCGCCATCGCCGCCCGCGTGGCGAAGACCACCGACAGCACCATGGCGACCAACATCAGCACGACGACACCGAAACCGCCCACCACCATGGTTCCGGCCATGGTCCGCAGTCGCGCCGCCCACACCGCATGGTCGTCGACCGTGGCGCCACGCACCTCGGCGCCGATCCGCGCCTCGAGCCCGGCGAGGTCCGCCGCCGCCGGATCGGAAAGAACGAGCACCACCAGACGCGGGATCGGCAGAGCCGTCAGATCGAGCCCGCTGCCGAGCCAGGGCTGGAGCAACGCCTCGCTCTCCCGCTCGCCGATCAGGCGGACGGATCTCACCCCCCGCGTCGCCTCGGCGATCTCCGTCGCCTTCTTCAACCGCGGCTCGATCGCCACGCCGTCGATCGGCTTCACCTGGATCGTCACTTCGCGCGAGACGTCGAGCTGCCAGTCGCGCGCGGCTTCCGCGACCAGCGACAGCCCGCCGACGGCGAGGCAGGCGAGAAATCCCATGATGGCGACGACCAGCACCAACGCCCGCCCGGCGATCGCCTGCGGCGGTACGATGTCTCGTCCGCCGTTGGTTTCGGTCGCCGCCGACCGCTTCTCCTGCCGACGCTTCGCCGACTTGCGCCGCGGCGCGGCCGACCGCCGCGGTCTCCCCCTGCGCGCGCCGTCCGGCGACACTTCGGGCTCCGCCGATCGCGCCGAGGCGACCGGATCGAAATCCGCGGCGGGCCCGACGGGCACCGCCGCGCCGGGGTCGTCGAGATGCGGCGGCGGGAGATCGAAGTCCGGTTCGATCGAGCGCCCGCCGCGGCCGCCGCGGCCGCGCCCCAGACCGATCGACGACGACAGCGAAGCCCGCACCTCGCGCGGGCTGGGCGGCGCCGGACGGTTCGGATCGGGTCGCTCGTCGCGCGCCATCGCCTCACTCGTAGATCCGGACCCGCCCCTCGGCCAGGACGATGCGGCGGGCATCGAACTGCTCCATCAGGGCGAGGTCGTGGGTGGCGATCAGCACCGAGGTGCCCAGGCGATTGAGTTCGACGAACAGGCGCAGCAGGCGGCGGGCGAGCGGCGGATCGACGTTGCCCGTCGGTTCGTCGGCGAGCAGGATCTCCGGCTTGGTGATCAGCGCCCGGGCGATCGCCGCGCGCTGCTTCTCGCCGCCCGACAGCACCGGCGGCAGAACGTGCATCCGCTCGCCGAGCCCGACCCATTCGAGCAGATCGACGACGTCGGCGCGATAGTCGCTCTCCGATTTGCCCGAGACGCGTAGCGGCAGCGCCACGTTCTCGTAGGTGGTCAGGTGATCGAGCAGGCGGAAATCCTGGAAGACCACCCCGATGCGCCGCCGGAGCGCCGGCAGTTCGGCGCGCGTCACCCGCGCCGTGTCGGCACCGAACACCGAGATCAGACCGCGCGTCGGCTTCAGCGACATGAACAACAGCCGCATGAGCGTCGTCTTGCCGGCCCCCGACGGGCCGGTCAGGAACTGGAACGAGCGCGGCGCGATCTCCAGGCTGACATCGCGCAGCACCTCCTGTCCCATGCCGTATCTGAGGCCGACGTTCTCGAACCTGATCAAATCGTTCCGCGTCCTCGACCGCCACCGTCGGTCATTCTCGCCCGGTCGCCTTCCGCTTCCCCGCGCCACGGCGAACTCGAGAGACGCCGCTTCGCCGGCCATGCTCGCATTCGGGCCGTTGAGATTTCGTTAACCATGTCGCGCCTCCGTGGGAAGTCGCGACGCCGTTCGCCGCACCGTGATTTACGCGCCGTTCAGATCGTTCGGCGATTCTGTCGGGGAGAACGGCGATCTCGAGGCCATGCGCACCACCTGTCCGACCTGCGAAACCGGATATTCGATCCCCGACGAGCGCATCGGCGCCAAGGGGCGCAAGGTCCGTTGCACCAAGTGCGGCGAGGAATGGCGCGTCTTCGCCGCGGCCGAGGAGCCGGCGGCCCCGCGCGCCGCACCGCCGCCGAAAGCCGAACCGACGGCCGCCGTCGACCCCTTCGACGCGATCTCCGACGACGATGTCTCCTCCTTCGGCGCCGATGCCGCCGCCGACGTCGCTTTCGACACCGCCGGCGGCGACGCCTTCGACACGCCCGACCGCGGCACCTTCGACGGCGCATCCGACGCGGACGCGGGCACCGACACGGGATCGCCGACCGCCGCCGACGAGACGACCGGCCCCGCCGTCGCCGCAGCGACGCCCGTCCTGCCCCGGCCGCGGATCCGCATCCGCACCAAGCGGCGCTTTCCCGCCGTCGGCAAGGAGATGGTGGCCAAGGCCGCCGTCCACGTCACACCCCTCGTCGGGCCGGCGGTGTTCCTCGCCGCCTGTCTCGTTCTGACCGGGGTCTACGTCTTCCGCCAGAAGATCGTCGCCACCGCGCCCGATCTCGCCGGCCTCTACTCCGCCCTCGGCGCCCCCGTGAACCTGCGCGGCCTGATCTTCGGCCGCATCGAGACGCTGCGCGAGATCGACAACGGTCAGCCGGTGCTGGTGGTCGAAGGCTCGGTCTCCAACGTCTCTCCGCAGATGCGCGAGCTCCCCGCCCTCCGCTTCGCCCTGCGCGGCCCCGACACCCAGGAGATCTATGCCTGGTCGATCGATCCCAAGTCGACCACGATCGATTCCGGCGATACCATCCGTTTCCGCACTCGCCTCGCCGCACCACCGGATCTGGCGACCGAAGTCCAGGTCCGCTTCGTCGAACGGCGCAGCCAGCACGCGGGATTACCATGACGCAGCATCGCATCGACGTTCTCTACACCGCCGAGACCATCGCGGGGCGCAACCGCGCGCTCGCCGAGGCGATCCGCGACGCCGGCTTTTCCGAGCGTCTCCTGGTGGTGGCGATCCTCAAGGGCGGCTTCGTCTTCGCCGCCGACCTGATCCGCGCCCTGCATCACGCCGGCGTTTCGCCGGAGGTCGACTTCATGTCGCTGTCGAGCTACCGCGAGGGCACCACCTCCACCGGCAAGGTCACGGTGCTGCGCGATCTCGAGACCGACGTCACCGGCCGCAACGTTCTCATCGTCGACGACATCCTCGAATCCGGCCGCACCCTCGCCTACGCCAAGCGCCTGCTCGCCGAGCGCGGCGCCGCTCGCGTCGGGGTCGCGGTCCTCCTCGACAAGCCGGGACACCGGGCGGCCGACATCGAAGGCGACTTCGTCGGCTTCACCTGTCCCGACCTCTTCGTGGTCGGTTACGGCATGGACATGGGCCATGCCTTCCGTGAGTTGCCATACATCGGCCACGTGGTCGGTGCCGACTGAAACGACAGGCGAAGGTGATTCGCCGCGACAGGAGCGATCCGGACAGCATTCGGATCGATCGGGAGGAGGGTGGAATGGCTCGTATTCTTCTCGCCGAGGACGACGACTCGGTTCGCGCCTTCGTCAAGCGCGCCCTCGAGCTCGACGGCAACGCGGTCGTCGCGGTCGAAGACGGTGCGACCGCACTCGAGGTCGTCGGCTCCGACGAAGGCGGCTTCGATCTGCTGGTCTCCGACATCAAGATGCCGGTCATGGACGGCATCGCCCTCGCCCTCAACGTCGCCCGCGACAAACCGGATCTGCCGATCCTCTTGATGACCGGCTACGCCGATCAGCGCGAACGCGCCCACGGCCTCGATCAGATCGTCCGCGACGTGGTGCTGAAGCCCTTCACGCTGGCCGATATCCGCCGCGTCGTCGCCTCCACCCTCGCCGGCGATCCCGAACCCACCCGTCTCGCCGGCTGACGGGCCGCCGCCTCGCACCGGGCCCGTGAAATTCGGTGTGTCCGACTCGCCTGCGGCCCGACCGACACGCACCGAGCTCGTCGTCACGCACCAAGGTCCGATCGGATCGAGACGTCGGCGCTCGGTATCAGCGATCCCCCGGATCGAGTTTCAGCAGGCGATCGAGGTAGTCCCTCTCGAACTTCGGCCGAACGGGTTCTCCGAGCCGCTTGCGGATCTCGTCGAGGACGCGGCGCGCCCGCTCGACGTCGATCTCGTCCGGCACCCGCACCTTGTCGCCGTCGCTCGAGCCCTGCTGGCGCCGCGGCCGTCCCAGCGGGTCCTCGTCTCCGTCGCGACCGCCCTCGCCGCGCCGCGCCATCCGATCGGCGAGCGCCCGCGCCCCGCGCCTGAGCTTGTCGAGCGCCTGCGCCTGGGAATCGAGCGCCGCTTCGCCCTCGCCGCGCTCCAGCGCGTCGGCCGCCTCGCCCATGGCGTCGGCCGCCTCACCGAGGTCCTGCGACCCGTCTCCCGGCCCACGCTTCCGTCCGAACTCGTCGCGCCGGCCGGCCTCGCCGCCACCCATCTCCTCGGCGAACTTCCCGAGCGCTTCGGCGAGGTCCTTCTGGCCGCGACCGATCCGCCCCATCTCCTCGTTGCTCTCGGCCTCGCGACCGTCACGACGCGAGCGATGGGTCTCCTCCATCAGTTGCTGCTGGCGATGGATCATCTCGCCGAGCTTCTCCAGCGCTTCGTTTCCGGCCTGCCCGTCCTCGCCCTCGGCCGGCGCTCCGGACTGCAGGTTCTCGGTCAACTCGCGCAGCTCCTCGAGCAGCTTCTCCGCCGCTTCGCGCGAGCCGGTGCGCGCCAGATCCTCGATCCGGTCGAGCATGCGCCGGATGTCGCGTTCGGTGATCGTCCGCCGCGGCCCCGGCGGCGTCGGCCCACGCGTCTGCCGCCGGCTCTGCTCCGCCTTGGCGGCGAGAAACTTGTCCATCGCCTGCCGCAGCTCGCGGGTGAGACGGGCGATCTCCTCCGGCGAGGCGCCCTCTTCGAGCGCCCGGCGCAACGCCTCCTGCGCATCGCGCAGCGCCCTCTCGTGATCGGCGAGGTCGCCGTCCTCGATGGTGGTCGCCGCCGCCCACAGCAGTTCGACCACCTCGCGCAACGCCTCGTCGTCGCGCGCCGCCGCCGCCTTGTGGCGCAGGAAGCGCAAGCCGAGATGCGTCCCCGGCTTCTCCTCGAAACGGTCCGGCGCCATGGTCAGGGCCTCGAGCGCGGTGACCACCGTCGCCGCCTCGCCGACGTCGAGCGCCAGCCGCCGCCGCAGTTCGGTGAGCGCCCGGGCGAGCGGCTTGCGGAACGGGCGCTGCGGCAGCGTCACCTCGATCGGCGGGCTCGCGCCCTCCTGGCCGGCTTCGTCGCGGGCGACCAGCGTCATCCGCATCGTCGCTCCGGCGAAGGGATGTGCGGTGACGTCGCGGATGGTCCGCGCGATTCCCGTGTGCGCCCGTCCGAGCGGTAGCGCGAGCGGGAAGGACGGCGGCTCGTAGAGCGCCCGTCCCTTCGGCACGTCGGCCGCCGCGAACCGGGCTTCCGCCGCGACGACACCCCAGTCGTCGCCGGTCTCGTGGGTGAGCTTCATCGCCCCGCTCGCCTGGACCTCCGGCCGACCGATCAGAGCGATCGTCGGCGGCCGATCCGGCACCACCGTGATCTTCCATCCCGCGACGGGCCGCCCGTCACGCGCCAGCCGCACCTCGGCGTCGTCGGAAAGCACCGCCATCCGCTCGGTCGAAGTCACCGGCGCCGAGCTCTGGGCCGTCGGGCCCGGCGCTGCCGGGGTCGGCGTCGCCGCCACCTCCGTCGCCTCCCCACCGACCGGTGCTACGGTCAGGGTGAGCGGTTGCGGTGGCCGGTCCGCCCGCCCGCTCGCCGCCCGCACCACCAACCGGCTGCCCTGTGGCACCGCCGGCACGGCATCCGGCCCGTTCGACCCGACGAGAGACCGACCTTCGGCGATCAGCACCAGCGGCGCACGGCCGGTGTAGGCGGGAGGATCGATCCAGGCGTCGAGCCGATCGTCGACCGCCGCCGGCGCATCGCTGGTGAAGGGCGAGACGAGCCGCATCAGGTGTTCGCCCGAGGCGGAGGACCAGCCGATGAACAACAGGAGAGCGAGGATCGGCCGCGCCGCCCAGACGTCCCGCCGCCCGAGATCGGGGTGCGGCCAGCCGCTCGCGAGCCTCCCGACCCGCGCCGCCAGCCGCGCGCGATGCACCGCCCACAACCGCTCGGTCGCCGCATCCCCGGACCCCGCGAGGCGATCGGTCAGACCGTCGAGTTCGTGGCCGGCGAGCCCCGACTCCGCCTCGACACGACGGACGGCCCGCCCTTCGCCCGACACCGCGGCGAACTCGTCGAGGTTCCGGAACGCGGCGACGACGGCGAAGACGAGGAGACCGGCGACACCCGCCAGAAGCCCCCAACGGGCGATCGGCGGCAGCGCCGCGTAGACGCCGAGCCAAGCGAGAGCCACGTGGAGCCCGGCGACCCAGGCGATCGGCACGAGGCGGCGCCAGACCACCTCCCATGCCGCCGCGAGCCGCGCCCGCCGCACCGCCCGCGCGATGCGGCGATCGAGGCCTCCCGAACCACCGGGCGACGGCTGACCCGCGACATTCATCGGCGACGGTTGCTCCATCCGCCGGCGATCGGTCGCCGGCTTCTCGCCCCCCAGGGACGACGAGTGTCCCATGCGGCCCGGTGGTCGGCAACCGTCGCGCCGCACACGAAGCCGCGACGAAGCCCCTCGTACGAAGTCCGGTTCAGAGCAGCGGATCGAGGAAGAAGGGCTTGTTCTCCTTCTTCGCCTTTGGCGCCGAAGAGGTCGGCCCGACCGGGATGCCGACCGGCCGATCGGTGCCGGGCTGCGTGACCGTCGGCACTTCCGGATCGCCCTTGCGGCCACAGGCGGCGAGCGACGACGCGCCGAGACCGGCGAGGCCGATCACCGCGAGGCGGAGGAGGAGAGGGAAGGTCGAGGTCACGCGTACACCCCTGGATCTCGTCCGACGTCTTCGCGTCCGACATCGTGATCATAGCCGGATTCGTGGTCCGCGGCAGATGCGCCCCGGCGACACCGGCGGAAAACCCGCCCGTCAGTCCGCCCGCGTCTCCTTGGCGAGCCGGGCGATCCAGCGCTTGGCCTGTCCGCGCACGTTCTTCGGCGCGGTGCCGCCGTAGGAGACGCGGCTCGCCACCGACTTGGCGACCGAAAGCACCGAGAAGACCTCGTCGGTGATGCCGGCGTGAACGCCCTGCATCTCGGCGAGCGACAGCTTGTCGAGCGTCGTGTTCTTCTCCGCCGCCAGCCCGACGATCCGTCCGGTGACGTGATGGGCTTCGCGGAACGGGATGCCGAGACGGCGCACCAGCCAATCGGCGAGATCGGTGGCGGTCGAGAAGCCCGACCCGGCGGCGCGGCGCAGATTTCCGACCGCCGGTTCGAGGTCGCGCATCATGCCGGTGGTCGCCGCGAGCGCCAGTGACAGGCTCTCCAGCCCGTCGAAGATCTGCTCTTTGTCTTCCTGCATGTCCTTCTGATAGGTCAGCGGCAGGCCCTTCATCACCATGGTCAACGCGTTGAGCGACCCCATGATGCGGCCGGTCTTGGCCCGCACCAGCTCGGCCGCGTCCGGGTTGCGCTTCTGCGGCATGATCGACGAGCCGGTGGTGAAGGCGTCCGAGAGCTCGACGAAGCGGAACTGCGCCGAGGTCCAGATGACGATCTCTTCGGCGAGCCGCGACAGATGCACCGCCGCGATCGAGGCGGCCGACAGGGCCTCCAGCGCGTAGTCGCGATCGGCGACCGAATCCATCGAATTGGCCGTCGGCCGATCGAAGCCGAGCGCCGCTGCCGTCGCCACCCGATCGATCGGGAACGACGTGCCGGCGAGCGCCGCCGCACCGAGCGGGCACTCGTTGAGCCGAGCCCGGGCGTCGCGGAAGCGGGCGCGGTCGCGCGCCCACATCTCGACATAGGCGAGGAGGTGGTGGCCGAAGGTCACCGGCTGCGCCGACTGCAGATGGGTGAAGCCCGGCATCACCACGGCCGCATGGGCGAGCGCCTTCTCGGCGGTGATCGCCATCAGCTCGACGAACTGGCCGTCGAGATGATCGAGCGTGTCGCGCACCCACAGCTTGACGTCGAGCGCCACCTGATCGTTGCGCGACCGCGCGGTGTGCAGGCGTCCCGCCGCCGGGCCGATCTTCTCGGCGAGCCGCGCCTCGATGTTCATGTGGATGTCTTCGAGGCTTCGCGAGAACGTGAACGTGCCCGCCTCGATTTCGCCGGCGATCTCGTCGAGACCGGCGTGGATCCTGGAGAGATCCTCGGCCGAGATGATCCCCTGCTGCGCCAGCATCGCCGAATGGGCCTTGGAACCGGCGATGTCCTGGCGCCAGAGCTTCTGATCGAAGCCGATGGAGGCGTTGATCTCCTCCATGATGGCGGCCGGGCCGGTGGCGAAGCGGCCACCCCACATGCGATTGGACATGACGACGTTCCTCGACGACATTCACCCGACCGAACGGAGAGACGACCCCTTGAGCGAGCCGCAGTCCGAAGCGAACCCCGCAGTCACCACCCCGAAATCCTCGAGCGCGGTGAAACTCGGCGGCCTCGCGCTCCTCGCCGGCCTCCTCGGTCTCGCCGCGGTATACGGGATCGGAGGGCTCGGGCGCAACGCGGCCGACGCGGGAAAATGCGCCGCCACCCTCGCCGACGCCGCCCGCCTGAAGCCTTTCTCCAAAGGCGACGTCGCCGCCTTCACCCCCGCCGACACCCGCCGCGACCTCTCCGCCCTCGCCTTCGGCGCCGGCGGCCCCGAGCCGACCACCCTCGCCGCCTGGAAAGGTCGCGTCGTCCTCCTCAATCTCTGGGCCACCTGGTGCGTGCCCTGCCGCAAGGAGATGCCGGCGCTCGACCGCCTCCAGGGCAAACTCGGCTCGCCCGATTTCGAGGTGGTGGCGATCAACCTCGACACCCGCGAACCGGATCGGGCGAAGAAGTTCCTCGCCGACATCGGCGTGAAGAATCTCTCCTGGTACGCCGACCCCTCGCTCGCCTCGATGAAGGCGTTGCAGAAGCTCGGCCTCGTCACCGGCCTGCCCACCACCATCCTCGTCGACCGGCAAGGCTGCGAGCTCGGCGTTCTCGCCGGCCCGGCCGAATGGGATCGCGCCGATGCCGAAGCCCTGATCGACGGCGCGCTGAAGTCTCGCTGAGATCTCGCGGATTCCAGCCGTCACATGTGACTCGGATACACACGGACGGACCCGTGTCGTCGCGTCGACGAAGATTCGGGCCGCATCGACATGCGACTCGACCGCATATGACGTTGCCGAGAAAATGACCCGAGGACGACTCTCGATCACGTCGCGATGTAACTCGAATACATGCGAGCCCGCGAAGACGTCGCGCCGCTCGAAGCGAGGAGCGAAATCGGCGCCGGGGGTTCGCGACGATGGGCGACGCCTGCCGGGACGATCCGAACAGGCCGGACGTTTCAGACGGTGATGTCGAGATTGCCGCCCATGCCGGGGCCGAGCGAGGCCTGGATGCGCGCCATGTTCTGGTTCGCCGAATCGATCAGATCGACGACGCTCGCCGCCGCTTCGGCGTTCTTGCGCATGAGCTTGATGGCGACGAGATCCGCCTGCGCCGCAGCGCCGTTCATCACCAGGGAGGTGGCGATCGAGGTCGGATCCATGGGCATCCTCTTCGTCTCCCGGGAACGTGGGAGGAGGGAGGGAGGCGGGGCCACGCTGAACTTTCGATCCCCGCGGCCGAAACCATGACAGCGTGCGGTAAACGAAGTGTTTCCACCGCGGCCTGCGATCTCACATCGCGAAAATTTCGGAGCCACCCGTCTCCGCGCCCATCACCCCGGCGACGCTCAACGCACTCCGAACCGGCGGTAGGTGTCGAAGACCAGCGCCGTCTCGGCCTCGCTGGCGAGCTTGCCGGCGATCGCCCGATACTCCTGCGTCTCGCCGCCGTAGCCCCAGGCATCGGCGCGCACCTCCTCGACGATCACATAGCTCTCCGGCCGCGACGGCCCGAGGATACGACCGAGATCGGCGTGGACGGCGGCGAGGAAAGCCGCCTTCTCCGCCTTGGTGTTGGTGCCCTCGGTCACCCGCACCACGACGTGATGGCTCGCCTGGCCGAGATCGGCGAGCGACCGGCCGCCGACGAACCAGTCTTCGGGAGGAACCTCCGTCACCGTGACGGCGGTGAGCGGCCCCTGCTTGCCGAGATGGCGCTCGGTGAGGCCGGTGAGGAGGCGCGCCACCTCGCCCTTGCGGGTCGGGTCGGAGGCGAGCGGCGTCGAATAGGCGATGGTCAGGCTCGGCATGGCGGATCTCCGAAGTTCGACCGCCTCGCGGTCGTCGACGAGACCATGCCATCCCCTCTTGCATGATCGAAGCGAATAGATACCATATCAGTCATTCTCATATGGAATGATTCCATGGCCGATCTCGACATCGATCTCCTGCGCACCTTCGTCGCGCTCGCCGAGACCGAGAGTTTCACCGCCGCCGGTGCCCGGCTCGGCGCCACCCAGTCGGCGATCTCCGTACGCCTGAAGAAGCTCGAGGACCGCCTCGGCCGACGCCTCTTCGACCGCACCCCGCGCTCGGTGATGCCGACGCATTTCGGCGAAGGCTTCCTCACCGAGGCGCGGCGTCTGCTCGCCGTCCACGACGACGTCTTCGCCCGAGCCACCGCCGCGGCGCCCACGCGGCGTCTCTCCCTCGGCGTCAGCGAACACGCCACCGGCGGCCACCTTCCGCGGGTGATGCGGGCGTTGCGCGATCTGATGCCCGGCCTGTCGGTCTCGGTGACCCTCGGCCTCTCCGAGGACCTCGTCGCAGACTGGGAGGCCGGCCGCCACGATGCCGTCGTCGTCCGCCACATCGGTCGGCCCGGCGTCCCCAAGATCACCGGCCGGCGCCTCTTTTCCGACGATCTCGTCTGGGCCGCCGCACCGGATCTGCTGCGCCGCCCCGGCGAACCGATCCCGCTCGCCGTCATCGCCCGGCCCTGCAGGATCCATGAACTGGCGATCGACTCGATGGAGAAAGCCGGCCTACCCTGGGTCATGGCCTTCGTCAGCCGCGACCTCCTCGCCATCCAGGCGGCGGTGGAAGCGGGGCTCGGCATCGGCTGCGTCGGCCGTTCGGCGGTACCGCCCGGCGCGATCGTCCTCGGCACCGAGGACGGCTTTCCGGCGCTGCCCGAGAGCGAGATCGTCTTCCACGCCGACGCCCGTGACCGTACCCTCGCCCCGGCGCTCGATCGCATCGCCGACGCTTTCCGCGCCGTTCCCGCGCCCCCCTTGCCGCGTCGCCGTGCCTCGTGAGGGGCTCGGTCGCGGACGGCCGGGCGCAGCCGTCAGCCGGAAAGGCCGCCGCGCGCCTCGATGAACCGGGCGATCTCGGCCAGCCCTTCGCCGGTCTTCATGTTGGCGAAGACGAAGGGCCGCTGCCCCCGCATCCGCTTCGCGTCGCGCTCCATCACCGACAGGTCGGCCCCGACCATCGGCGCGAGGTCGATCTTGTTGATCACCAGGAGATCCGAACGGGTGATGCCCGGCCCGCCCTTCGACGGGATCTTCTCCCCCGCCGCCACGTCGATGACGTAGATCGTCAGATCGGCGAGCTCGGGCGAGAAGGTGGCGGCGAGATTGTCGCCGCCCGATTCGATCAGGATCAGGTCGAGCCCGGGAAACTTCGCCCGCATCTCGGCGACCGCCGCGAGATTGATCGAAGCGTCCTCGCGGATCGCCGTGTGCGGGCAGCCGCCGGTCTCCACCCCCATGATCCGATCGGCGTCGAGCGCCCCCGAGCGCACCAGATAATCGGCATCCCAGCGGGTGTAGATGTCGTTGGTGATCGCCGCGAGGTCGTAGGCGGCGCGCAGCTCTTTGCACAGCGCGTCCATCAGCGCCGTCTTGCCCGAGCCGACCGGACCGCCGACGCCGACGCGCAGGGGGCCGTGGGGGGACTTCGATGCCGGGGACGCGGTCATGAGCGAAAGAGCCTCGTGTACTGGGTTTCGTGTTTCATCGACGCGATGTCGGCGAGGATCGCCGCCCCGCCGACGTCGTCGAGCCTAGCCGCCTCGGCCTGCGACGCGATACGTCGAACGACGGGGGCGAGCCGCCTCAGCACCCTGAGCCCGTCCGACTGGCCGAGCGGCACGGCGCGCACCCCGGCCGAGATGACGTTGGCGGCGAAGGCCTGGAGGTAGCTCGGGATCGTCGCCTCGACCGCGATACCCGCGACCGCCGCCGCGACGCCCACCGCCACCGCATGGGTCCACGGCGAGCCCGCATGGACCGGTGCGGGAAACCGCTCGGTGAGCGCTTCGGCGAGCGCGGCGAAGCGCCCGTCGTCCCAGGTGTCGGCGATCGCCCGCACGAAGGCGGCGCCCTGCGCCGTCGCCTCCAGCCGCCGCTCCTTCGACGGCTGGAACGCCGCCGCCAGCTCGACGATTTCGGCGAGCCCGGCGAGATCGCCGGCCGAAGCGGCCGCATGGGCCCGGGCGAGAAAGATCGCGTCCGACCGCCCCGCCCCGTGGACGAGCACATCGCCCAGCCAGGCCTCGAGACTCGCGGCCGAGGTCACGTCGCCCGCTTCGATCGCCCATTCGAGCCCATGGGAATAGGTGAAGCCGCCGACCGGGAAAGCCGGGGAGAGCCAGACCTGGAGCGTCAGGAGATCGTCGACGGCGCTCATCCCGCCCCCTCTTCGGGTCGAAGGACCGGGCAGCGCGTGACCACCCGGTGGCCGAACCACGCCCCTCCGCGGCCGTACCCACGCACCCCGTCATCCCCGGCGAGCGAAGCGAGGGAAGGGGAACCAGAAGGGCCTCTCCCTCCACGATCGCATCGCTGTTCCGGAAGGCACCACCGCTCTGGATCCCCTTCCCCTCCGCTGCGCTCCGGCCGGGGATGACGGCCGAGGCGAGCGACGACCCGTGGCTCAGCCATGCTTGTGGCCGTGCCCGTGACCATGATCGTGCCCGTGACCATGATCGTGGTCGTGGTCGTGGTCGTGGCCGTGATCATGGGAATGATCGTGGCCGTGGGCGTGCGAATGCCCATGGTCATGGGAATGCCCGTGGGAATGGCCATGGTCGTGGTCGTGCCCGTGGTCATGGTCGTGCCCGTGGTCATGGTCGTGGCCGCAATCGGGACCACAGTCCGGTCCGTGCACATGCGGCGTTCGCGCCGCCCGCCGCTTGGCGCGGCGCTCCAACGCCGCCGCGACCGCCGGATCGGCCGCTTCGGGCGCTTCGGGCGCGTGGGAAGCCCCGTGCCCGTGATCGTGGCCCATCGTCGCGCCGTGACCGTAGGCCCCGCCTTCCGGATCGAACGGCGCCTCGACGAAGCCCACCAACGCGCCACCCATCTTCTTGACCATCTCGACCAGCACGTAATCGTCGCGGATGCGAAGGCAGCCGGGCAGGATCTGCGTCGGCGTGTGGCGATTGCCGAGGTGCCAGGCGAGGCGGGTGAGCGCGAAGGCGTCGGCGACGCGGAACTCGACCAGCTTCTCGGGCCGCGCCGCGATCAGCACCAGCCGCCCGTCCTCGAGCTCGAAGGCGTCACCGTGCGAAAGCGTCGGTGTCTCGGCGAGGTCGACCAGGAACTCGACGCCCTTCTCCCCCATCACCACACCGCGCCGCCGCCGCCGCTCGTCGAAGTCGAGCACCACGGTGTCGCGGGCGAGATCGGGCCGGAACGAACCGGCGGCAAGAACGGTGGTGGCGCGGATCATGCGAAAACCTCGAAAGGGCGGAGACCGCGGAACCCGCGACCTCGAAGGAGAGACGGACATTTGTCCCGAACGGCGGCGATGGCAAGGCCGGCGGGTGGGAATGGGCCCGCCGATCGAACCCGCCGTGCGTCGTTCCGACGGCGAGCCCGCTGGCCTCCCCCTTCTCCCCTCGCGGGAGAAGGGGCCCCGCAGGGGCGGATGAGGGGGCGCCGCGAAGCGGCGGCCGGGCCACACCGCGAGATCCGAGCCGGAAGAGAGGCCCGGACCCCTCATCCGGCCTTCGGCCACCTTCTCCCGCAAGGGGAGAAGGGATCACCGCGGCGCCATCGCCATCCGATCGAACACCTGCGACCGGCTGGCCCGCCCCTCAGAACAGGAAATACCGCTGCGCCATCGGCAGCACTTCGGCCGGCTCACAGGTGAGCAACTCGCCGTCGGCGCGCACCTCGTAGGTCTCGGGATCGACCTCGATCATCGGCATGGCGTCGTTGAGCACCATGTCCTTCTTGCCGATCGACCGGCAGTTCTCGACCGCCACCACGTGCGAGGTCAGACCGAGCCTCTCGGCGATCCCCGCTTCCGCCGCCGCCTTCGACACGAAGGTCAGCCGCGAGGCGGTGAGCGCCCCGCCGAAGGCGCCGAACATCGGCCGATAGTGGACCGGCTGCGGCGTCGGGATCGAGGCGTTGGGGTCGCCCATCGGCGCGGCGGCGATGGTGCCGAGCTTCAACACCAGATCCGGCTTCACCCCGAAGAAGGCGGGCGTCCACAACACCAGATCGGCGAACTTGCCGACCTCGACCGAGCCGACGTGCTTGGAGAGCCCGTGGGCGATCGCCGGATTGATCGTCACCTTGGCGATGTAGCGACGGACCCGGAGATTGTCGTTGTCGCCCGCTTCCCCCGCGAGACGCCCGCGCTGCACCTTCATCTTGTGGGCGGTCTGGAAGGTGCGGATGATCACCTCGCCGACACGGCCCATCGCCTGACTGTCCGACGAGATGATCGAGAAGGCGCCGATGTCGTGGAGGATGTCCTCGGCCGCGATGGTCTCGCGCCGGATGCGGCTCTCGGCGAAGGCGACATCCTCCGGGATCGACCCGTCGAGGTGATGGCAGACCATCAGCATGTCGAGATGTTCGTCGAGCGTGTTGCGGGTGTAGGGCCGCGTCGGGTTGGTCGACGACGGGATGACGTTGGGCAGGCCCGCCACCCGGATGATGTCCGGCGCGTGACCTCCGCCTGCACCCTCGGTGTGATAGGCGTGGATGGTGCGCCCCTCGAAGGCGGCGATCGTGTCCTCGACGAAGCCGGATTCGTTCAGCGTATCGGTGTGGATGGCGACCTGGACGTCGTATTTGTCGGCGACCGTGAGACAATTGCGGATCGCCGCCGGCGTCGTCCCCCAGTCCTCGTGCAGCTTGAGGCCGCAGGCCCCGGCCACGACCTGCTCGATGAGCGCCTCCGGCAGCGAGGCGTTGCCCTTGCCGGTGAAGGCGAGGTTCATCGGGAAGGCGTCGGCCGCCTGGAGCATGCGGGCGAGATGCCACGGACCGGGGGTGCATGTGGTCGCCGCCGTGCCGGTCGCCGGGCCGGTGCCACCGCCGAGCATGGTGGTGACGCCCGACATCAGCGCCTCGTCGATCTGCTGCGGCGCGATGAAGTGGATGTGGGTGTCGAGGCCGCCGGCGGTGAGGATCTTGCCCTCGCCGGCGATCGCCTCCGTCCCCGGTCCGACGACGATGTCGACGCCCGGCTGGACGTCCGGATTGCCCGCCTTGCCGATGCCGACGATACGGCCGTCCTTGAGGCCGACGTCGGCCTTCACGATGCCGAGCTTGGCGTCGATGATCAGCGCGTTGGTGATGACGGTGTCGACCGCGCCGCCGGCCCGCGTCGACTGCGCCTGACCCATACCGTCGCGGATCACCTTGCCGCCGCCGAACTTCACCTCCTCGCCGTAGGTGGTGAAGTCCTTCTCCACCTCGACGATCAGGTCGGTGTCGGCGAGCCGCACCTTGTCGCCGACGGTGGGGCCGAACATGTCGGCATAGGCCGAGCGGGACATCTTGAACGACATCGCGAGGGCTCCTCGGTCGGATCAGTTGCCGTAGTCTTCGGCGAGTTGCTTCAGTTGTTCGGTACGCACCGCCGTCGCCTCGGCGAGACAGCCGAACCGCGTCAACGGCTCCATGCTGCCGCCGTGGTTGACGTGAGCCGAGGCCTCGCAATGGGCATCGCGGAACCCGATCCACGCCCGCTGCGCCGCGATCAGCAGACGCTCGGCGTCCGGATCGGCGGCGGCCATCGCCTTGCGCGTCACCTTGTATTGGGCGTTGAGCGAGCGGTCGGCGGCGCGATATTCATCCTCTGCACAGCGATTGAGGCTGTGTTGATCGGAGCCGGCGCAATCGGCGGCGAACGCCGTCATCGCGGAGGCGAACGCCGAGCCGATCACCGTCGTCACGAGGAGAACCCGCACGCCCATCAGAGCTTCCCCTGGACGTCGCCACGGAAGCCGTAGACCTCGCGCTTGCCCCGGAACGGCACCAACCGCACCCGGCGCGACTGCCCCGGCTCGAAACGCACCGCGGTTCCCGCCGGAATGTCGAGCCGCCTGCCCTTCGCCGCCGCCCGATCGAAGGCGAGGCCGGGATTGGTCTCGGCGAAATGGTAGTGCGAGCCGACCTGCACCGGCCGATCGCCGGTGTTGGCGACCTCGATCTCGGTCACCTCGAGACCGGCGTTGAGTTCGATGTCGCCGGGGGCGGCGAAGATCTCACCGGGGATCATGCCTGGGTCTCCCTCACGCCGCTTCGCCCGGCGCGCAGGGCTCGGCCCGGAAGACGCGCACGGTGGAGGCGGGATTGTTGACGAGATTGGCGGCGGGCCGCACCGGACGGCGCTCGAAGCCGCCGCCGCAGTTGGGGCAGACGCCCTTCAGCACCTCGAAGGCGCAGGTCCGGCACCACGTGCACTCGAACGTACAGATGTACGCCTCGGCGTCGGGCGGCAGGTCGCGATCGCAGCATTCGCAGTTGGGGCGCAGTTCGAGCATCGACGCCTCCTCGAAAACGACGGTTCAGCGGATCGGATGGTGCACGGTGACGAGCTTGGTGCCGTCCGGGAAGGTCGCCTCGACCTGGACGTCGTGGATCATCTCGGCGATCCCCGGCATCACCTGTTCGCGGGTGATCACGTGCGCCCCGGCCTCCATCAGCTCGGCGACGGTGCGGCCGTCGCGCGCGCCCTCGACGACGAAGTCGGTGATCAGCGCCACCGCCTCCGGATGGTTGAGCTTGACGCCGCGCTCCAGCCGCCGGCGCGCCACGACGGCCGCCATGGCGATGAGCAACTTGTCCTTCTCGCGAGGGGTGAGGTTCATGCGCGCTCTTCCGACGGATCGCCCGCGAATGTCCCCGGCGCCGTCGATCGCGGGACGACCGGGCGGCGGGGACGCGGGCAGCGATGGGTTCTCGAGCAGTCTGCGGCGGATACAGGCGGTCAGCAAGACCAGACACGCGGCAGATCTGCCCGCCGAATGTGCAACATGATGCGCACGAGGTCATCACGCAGCGTCCGTGCCGAGGCGTGCGCCAGCCGGAGACACAGCATCCCGTCCCAGGCGCTGACCCCCACTTCCGAGCCGCAACCCTCCAGGACCTCGCGCAGAGCCTCGACCCGCGCCTCCGCGTCCGGCGCCACCAGGAGAACCGTCGAGAGGGCGGTGGCGCCCCGTCCCGTCGCGGTCCCGGCGAGGATCGCCCCGGCCTCGCCTTCGAGCCGGAGCGTATCGGCGAAGATCAACCGCCCGCCGCGGCGGATGCGGAAGCGGTCGACCAGCCGGCAGGTCTCGACCCGTTCGCCCATGGCGGCGCGCCCGAGCACCACCGTCTCGGCCATCAGGAGCCGCGCGTCGGCCGCCATCTCCACCTCGAGTCGTCGGTCGAGCGCCGCACCGTCGAAGAGGATGGTCTCCTGCGGCAGCCATTCGGCGAAAGCTCCGCTCTCCACCTCGATCCGGGTCGTGACCTCGCCGGAGAGCGACCCGTCGGTCGCCGACGAGCGATAGACCCGCTCCGCCGCTTGGCTCGTCACCACCGCCGTCGTCCCCGCTGCGAACCGCGCCGCGTAGGCGAGCCGATCGCCCCCGGCGATGCCGCCGGCGGTGTTGATCAGCACCGCCGTCGTCGGCTCGCCCCCGTGGCTCTTCGGCAGCCGAATCTTCGCCTGCCCCTCCTGGAACAGCCGATCGAGCACCGTCTTGCCGTCGCGCAGTTTGAAGCCGACCTCGGCCCGGCCGCGCGCCCGCTCCAGGCGCAACGGCGGCGAAGGATCGGTGCGATCGAGCGACGTCGAGGTCATGGTCGAACTCCGTCCGCGCCGCCCGTCTGCGGCGATCGGTCCTTCCGTGGATGTGCACGTCCGCACCGCCGCGTCCAGCGCTTTCGCGGCGCGCCGACGTCGTGCCGCGATTTCGGCTCATTCTCGAGCAAGCTGCGACCGGTGACGGCCGTACCACGATGTTGTCGACGGCCTCCGCGCGTCGACCTATTGGCCGGCGCCTCGCAAATCGGCTATCGATGCCCGATCCGACCTCTCGAGGACCCGCGCCGCCCGCCGTCGCCTCGCAGCGGTCCCGCGCCGAACGGAGAGACGACGTCCCGTGAACCGCCCGCTCTCGACGCGCCCGCTCTCCCTTCGCCGCCGCGCCTCGATCGCGCTCACCGCGGCGCTCGCCGGCCTCCTCGCCCTGACGGCGAGCGTGGTCGCGGCGCCGACGGCCGGCGCCTATCTCGTCTTCGACGCCCGTTCCGGTGAGATCGTCGCCCGCCACAACGCCGATCAGGCCTGGTATCCGGCCTCGGTGACCAAACTGATGACCGCCTGGGTGACGCTCCAGGCGATCCGTTCGGGGCGCATCCGCACCACCTCGCCGGTGCCGATGACCGCCACCGCCGCGCGCCAGCCGCCGAGCAAGATGGGCTTCAAGGTCGGCGAGGTGGTCACCGTCGACAACGCCCTGAAGATCATCATGGTGAAGTCGGCCAACGACGTCTCCTGGGCGCTCGCCGAAGCCGTCGGTGGCTCGAAGGAGGCCTTCGTCGCCGAGATGAACCGGCAGGCCCGCCTCCTCGGTATGCGCTCGACCCGGTGGGGCAACCCCCACGGCCTGCCCGACGCCGGTCAGGTGACCACCGCCCGCGACCTCGGCCTCCTCGCCCGCGCCCTCCTCACCGAGTTTCCGGAAGCCTCCGGCCTCTGGCATCTGCCCGGCATCCAGATCGGCGACGAGGTCATCCGCAACCACAACCACCTGCTCGACCGCTTCCCCGGCGCCGACGGCATGAAGACCGGCTTCATCTGTTCCTCCGGCTTCAACGTCGTCGCCTCGGCGACGCGCGGCGGTCGCAAACTGGTGGCGGTGGTGCTCGGCGCCCGCAACACCCGGGTCCGCGCCGAACTCGCCGCCGAACTCTTCACCAAGGGCTTCGAGGAGAGCGGCGGCCTCTTCGGCCGGTTCTCCGCCGCCGAGACCCTCGACCACATGTCGCGCGGCCCCGAGGCCGGCCGGCCGGTCGTCGACATGAAGCCGCAGATCTGCGGCAAGAAGCGCGAACGCACCCCCGACCCGGAAGAGATCGGCGAATCCGCCCGCGCGACCGTGAGCGGCGGCCGCGACCAGTCCGGCGTGATCCGGCCGGGCGAACCCGGCTGGGCCCCGGTCAAGCCGGCCACCTATCTCACCGAACGCTTCGACATCGGTCCGCCGGTGCGCGTCTGGATCGGCGGCGCCGATGCCGCGCCGAGCGACGCCGGCGAGATGCTGGCGCTCGCCCCGACCGACAACCCTTCGGCGTTGATGGCGGCCCCGACCTTCTCCACCGCCTCCGCCCCCGGCGCCATTCGTCCGCGCGCTCCCGGCGATCAACCGCCGACCGGACCCGGCTCGGGCGCCGGCCTCGGCGCGGTGTTGCCGCCGGCGAGCGGTTCGCCGATGGTCATCACCGCCCCCGGCGTCATGCCTGCCGCCGCGCTTCCCGTCGCACGCCCCGCGACCGCCAGGGTCGCGGCGAAGCCCGCGCCGACGCGGGCCGCGACCGGCGCCAAGGCGAAACCGAAATCGGTCGCGAAGCCGAAATCGAAGGCCGCCGCCGTTCCGATGCCGGCGGCCAAGCCGAAGAAGAAAACCGGCGGCTGATCGAGCCCGCCCCGGCGCCGGTCCCCTCCGGCGCCGCCCGTCGACCGCAGCGGTTCGACCGAGGAGACGCCATCGATGTCCGACCCGACCGCCCCGCGCCCGCCGGAGCCGATCCCGCTCACCGTCATCACCGGCTTCCTCGGCGCCGGCAAGACGACCCTGCTCAACCGCCTGCTCCACGATCCGGCGATGGCCGATGCGGCGGTGATCATCAACGAATTCGGCGAAGTCGGCATCGACCACGTCCTGGTCGAGCGCGCCGACGACGGCGTCGTCGAACTCTCCTCCGGGTGCCTGTGCTGCACCATCCGCGGCGACCTCGTCTCGACGTTGGAAGATCTGTTGAAGCGCCTCGACAACGGCCGCCTGAAGGCGCTGAAGCGGGTGGTGATCGAAACCACCGGTCTCGCCGATCCGGCGCCGATCCTCCACACCGTGATGCGCCACCCCTATCTGGTGCGCCGCTACCGCCTCGACGGCGTCGTCACCCTGATCGACGCGGTCAACGGCATGGCGACCCTCGACGCCCAGGAGGAGGCGGTGAAACAGGCCGCCGTCGCCGATCGACTGGTCCTCACCAAGTCCGACCTCTGCGACACGCCCGAGACGAAACGCTCCCTCGTCGCCCTGCGCACCCGGCTCAGGGTGCTGAACCCCGCCGCCCCCCTCCTCGACGCCGCGGCCGGCGAGGCGACCCCGGCGGCGCTGCTCGAGAGCGGCCTGTGGCGGCCGGAGACCAAATCCGCCGACGTCACCCGTTGGCTCGCCGAAGAGGCCTATCGCGATCGCGAGGCCGAGCGCCGCCGCCAAGAGGCTGCCGGCCACGGGCACGACCACCATCACGGTGATCACCACCACGGGCACGGCCATCACGACGATCACCACCACGCCGACGGCTCGGCCTGTGGCGCCGACTGCGATCATCCCGATCACCACATCCACGATCCCAATCGCCACGACGCCCACATCCGCGCCTTCTGCCTGACCACCGATCGGCCGATCGCCGCCGCCTCGCTCGATCTCTTCCTCGATCTGTTGCGCTCGGCTCACGGCCCGAAGCTGCTCCGCGTCAAGGGAGTGGTCCGGCTCGCCGAGGATCCGGAGCGGCCGCTGGTGCTGCACGTCGTCCAGCACGTCGTCCATCCGGTCGCACAGCTCGACCACTGGCCCGACGCCGACCATCGCTCGCGGCTGGTGTTCATCACCCGCGATCTCGAAGAAGGCTTCGTCAAACGCATGTTCGATGCCTTCGTCGGCCAACTCGCCCCGGACACGCCGGACCGCGTCGCCGTCACCGACAATCCGCTGTCGGTCTCCGGCTTCTCCGGCACCTTCTCCTGACGGTCGGCGGCGCGAGGAACGACGCCCATGGGCCTCTGGGATACGGCCGCCGACAAGCTCGCCCTGACGCGCGACCGTCGCGCCGTCGCCCGCCGCCTCGCCGAACTCGACGTGGCGCCGACCCAGACGCTGCGCGACGAGATCGAGGAATGGGCGGCGGAGCATCGTGATCGCCTCGCCCTCGTCTCCGCCGACGGCGTCGAACGCCTGAGCTACGAGGATCTCGTCGGCCGCGCCGCCCGCTGGGCCCGCTGGTGCATCCTCCACGGCGTGGCGCGCGGCGAGCCGGTCGCCCTTCTGATGGCGAACCGGCCGGAACGCGTCGCCGCCTGGCTCGGCGTCGCCGCCTCGGGCGCGGTCGCCGCTCTGCTCGATCCGACGGTCGACGGGGAGACCCTCGCCGCGGCGATCGCCATCGTCGCGCCGCGCCACGTCGTCGTCGACGGCACGCTCCTGCCGCTGTTCGAGACCGCCGCCCCGCATCTCACGTCGGCCGCCGCCGTCTGGGTCCACGGCCCTCATACGATGGCCTACCCCCGCCTCGACGAAGCGCTCGCCGAACTGTCGCCGGAGCGCCTGCGCCCGGCCGACCGCCGGCCGATCGCCGCGACCGACACGGCGCTGTGGATCGCCGGGGCGACCGGTGGAGCGACGCGCCTCGACCACCGCCGGGTGATCCGCCGCCTCCACGCCGCCGCCGCCGCGCTCGGCCTGACCCGAGACGACCGGCTCCACCTGCCGGACCTCGGCCTCGCCGATCCCGCCGCCGCCCTCGCCGCCTGTCTCGCCCCGACCGCCGGCGGCGTTACCGTCCTCACCGCGACCTCCGACGAGGCCCTCGGCCCAGACGCCACCACGACCGCGCGGATCGAACCGGGAGATCCGACGATCCGCATCGACCGGCTGCGGTCGCACCGCGGTCTCCTGTGGCGGGGCGACGAACTCCGCACCGCCTCCGGCGATCTCCTCTGGCGCGACGACGCGTGAGCCTGCCGTATCCGTCCAACGCAACGCTTCCTTTGGGAACGCACGACTAGGATGGCGCCTTGCTTTTCCGCCCGCCCGGGCGTCGCCCGCTTCGATCCCACCTCACGAGGACACGTCCGCCATGTTCCCGGTCCCCGAACAGCAGCTCCTGCCCAACACCTACGCCTACGAGGCGCGGCCGATGGTCAAGCGCACGGGCTTCCGCGAGTACGACGCCCGCTGGATCTTCGGCAAGGAGATCAACATGATGGGCGTCCAGGCGCTCGGCATGGGGCTCGGCACGCTGCTCGGCGAACTCGGCGTGAAGCGCGAGATCGTCGTCGGCCACGACTACCGTTCCTATTCCGCCTCGATCAAACTGGCGCTGGTGACCGGCCTGATGGCGTCGGGCTGCACCGTCCACGACATCGGTCTCGCCATCACCCCGATGGCCTATTTCGCCCAGTTCGACCTCGACGTCCCCGCCGTCGCCATGGTCACCGCCTCGCACAACGAGAACGGCTGGACCGGCGTCAAGATGGGCTGCGCCCGGCCGCTCACCTTCGGTCCCGACGAGATGAGCCGGCTGAAGGAGATCGTGCTCGCCGGAAAGTTCGGCCTCTGCGGCGGCGGCGCCTACGCTCACGTCGCGGACTTCCCCGCCCGCTACATCGCCGATCTGACGGCGCGGCCGAAGCTCTCCCGGCCGATCAAGGTGGTCGCCGCCTGCGGCAACGGCACCGCCGGCGCCTTCGCCGAGGAGATCCTCGCGGCCCTCGGTGCCGAGGTGATCCCGCTCGACACGACGCTCGACCACTCCTTCCCGCGCTACAACCCCAACCCGGAGGACATGGAGATGCTCCATGCCATCCGCGACGCGGTGCTGGAGCACGGCGCCGACGTCGGCCTCGGTTTCGACGGCGACGGCGACCGCTGCGGCGTCATCGACGACGCCGGCGAGGAGATCTTCGCCGACAAGGTCGGTGTCATGCTCGCCCGCGACCTCGCCCGGGTGCACGACAAGCCGACCTTCGTCGTCGACGTCAAGTCGACCGGCCTCTACCACTCCGATCCCGTCCTGAAGGACCTCGGAGTGACCACCGACTACTGGAAGACCGGCCACAGCTACATCAAGCGCCGGGTCAACGAACTCGGCGCGCTCGCCGGCTTCGAAAAATCCGGCCACTACTTCTTCAATGCCCCGATCGGCCGCGGCTACGACGACGGTTTCGTCTCCGCCATCGCCATCCTCGACATGCTCGACCGCAACCCGGGCAAACGCATGTCGGACCTGGAGAAGACCCTGCCCAAGACCTGGTCGAGCCCGACCATGTCGCCGCACTGCGACGACGAGAAGAAATACGGCGTGGTGGACAAGGTGATCGCCCGCCTCCTCGCCATGAAGGACGAGGGCGAGACGATCCGCGGCCAGCGGATCGTCGAGGTGAACACCGTCAACGGCATCCGCGTCACCGTCGAGGACGGCACCTGGGGTCTGGTGCGCGCCTCCTCCAACAAGCCCGAGCTGGTGGTGGTGATCGAGAGCCCGGTGTCGCGCACCCGCCTCGAGGAGATGTTCGCCGACATCGACGCCGTCCTGCGCCAGAACCCGGAAGTCGGCGCCTACAATCAGACGATCTGA